>NZ_BAAGXC010000018.1:0-36905 GCF_054780035.1 Mariniluteicoccus endophyticus
CTGCCCGCCACCGCGGGCAACAGGACGACTCGCATAACGACCGGACCTACGAAACGGGGTCAGCCCACCCGAAGCATCGACGTTGCGACTCCGGACATGTGAGGACCAGCGTGGAGCCACCGTCATTGAGCGTGATGGAAGTGAGGCCAGAGGGGACCTGTACCAGGGGACCGTTACAGCGCAGTTCAGCGAGGGCCGACTTCGGCTCACTGACATTACGAACGAGGTCGTGCCAAAGTGCGACTTCTGAGAGGGGGATGTACGGCTGGCGTCGCGGTATTGGTGGCCGTGCTCCCAATTTCTCCAGCTCGTGCCGAAGAGCCAGCACCTTTCGGCAGCTATAAGCGGGCGACGCCGAAGACGACACCGACGGGGGTCGCTCTCTCTGCAGAGAGAGGGTTCTCTGGCTTCAAGCGCAAAGCTGGCGAACTCGGAACCTCCTCAGTGATCGGGGGAAGTCCGCAGAAGGGCTCTTACCCGGGCAACCACGCACCCGCTCCGCCACCCATGGCTCCAGAAGACCTCGACCGCATGGCACGCGGGCTCCCGCCACGGGAAGCGTGCGGCGGGCTGGCGGGCGCGGCGGGCTCGGCTGCAGGGTGTACGCCGACGTTGGGCGGTGCGGTGGATGCGGCCGCACCGGCGCCGCCGCCTCCGCCGGATCCGCGCGTGGTCGCAGCACAGGCGGTGGCAGACCTGCGCCTGCCGGCGGGCGTGCCGCGGGTCGGCCCGGACCCGTCGCACAACGAGTGGAACATGGTGGCGGTGGGCTACCCGATCTGGTTGTGGACCGACGACCCGGCGTCGACGTCGACGACGGTCAACCAGCAGGGCATCACGATCACGATCACGGCCACGCGCTCGGAGACCACGTTCTCCATGGGCGACGGGACGACGGTCCGTTGCGCCACCTCCCACCGCTGGACACCTGCAGTCGCGCCGGGGGCGCCCTCGCCCTCGTGCGGCCACGGCTACCAGCAGAAGCCGCTACGCGGCACCACCTACACGATCACCGCATCAAGCCGGTGGACGGCCGCGTGGTCGGCGCTTGGCCAGTCGGGCACGATCCCGCTCACGCGGACGAGCCCGCCACGTCAGCTCGAGGTCGGCGAGCTCGTCTCGGTGATCAACCGCGCCGGCACGGCCTGAGCGCTCGGTCCCGTCAGCGCCTCACCCGGGAGGTCATCGCCGCCCCGGCACGGCTTGGGCGCTCAGTCGCGCCAGCGCATCGCGTGCGAGATCATCGCCGCCCCGGCGACGGTGGCGATCATGCCGGCGCCGAGCGCGAGGACGCCGGGTGAGGTGGGGCTGGGCACGGCCACGTACGCCGACTTCGACGCCCGCGACGGTCCCGCCTTCGAGGGTCCGGCCTCCGAAGGCCTGCCCTGGGGGACGGCCGCGACCGCCTGCTGAGCCACGGGCGTCGGTGCGGCAGGCGTGGGCGTGCTGCTGGGGGTCGGCCGGGTCACGGGCGGGCCGGCCAGCGTGAGGGCGACGGGGGCATCGGCGGCGGCGAGCCCGGGCGTTCCGGGCGTGTAGGAGACGCCCGAGTCGCCGTCGAAGCGCACCCGCACCTCGTACGCGGGGAAGGTGGCCGACCGGGCACCGGCGTCCGCGGGGATCTTCACCCGAAGGTGCCAGGCGCCCTGCTCGTTGGTGCTGCCGAACGCGGCGGCGTCGTCGCTGCCGTCGAGGGTCGCGTACACGCTCTGGCCGTTGACGGGACGCCCGTCCGGCAGGCGCAGCGTGCCGGTCAGCTCGACGTCCTGGCCCTGCGTGACCGGGCCCGCGACAGGATTCGTGGCGAGCGTGACGGGCGTTCCGGTGCCGGCCAGGGTGAAGGCCGAGGCCTGGGTAGCGCCGGGGGTGTCCGGGCCGGCGACGTACGCGACGTCCACGGGCACGCGCCCCGGCAGCCACGTGGACCGGGCGGGCACGGACACCGACCACCGGCCGGCCGGATCGCTGGTCACGCTGACGGGGTCGTTGTGGTCACCGTCGATGGTGACGACGACGAGCCCGTCGGCGACGGGCTGCCCGGCGGCGTCGGTGACGGCGCCGGTCAGCTCGACGGCCTCACCTGGCTGGTAGGTGGGTTTCGCCGTCGACACGGTCACGGCCGCGGTCTCGGACGTGGGGCTCGCGTACGCGAGTGCGGGAGCCCCGGCGAGCGCGCAGACGAGCGCGGCGGAGGCGAGGGAACGACGCAACGGCATGGGGGAGCTCCAGTGTTCGGGGAAGCCTGGATCGTCCCCATGATGACATCGGGCCGCCGCCGTGCCGGGGAAGCGGCTCAGAGCGTGTCGCCGAGGCGGGGATTGCGGGGGTCGCGGATGCGGGCGGCCCCGGCGACGAGCAGCGCCTGGGCACAGATGTAGGTGAACATGATCAGCACGTCCAGCCCCTCGAACCGGAACCAGGGGATGAACGCCCCCATCGCGATGAGAGCGCCGGACAGCATGAACAGCGCCCCACCCCAGATGCCGCGCTCACCCATCGAGGTGGTGAGGATCGCGGCGGCGGTCAGCGCGGCGGCGTACAGCACGACGACCGGGCCGAACGGGCCGGCGAACGGGATGCACGAGCCGACGATCGACACGGCGGCGACGAGATAGAGGGCCGAGGTGGCGGGCCGGCGCGCCGGCAGCGCGTAGGCCCAGCGGTTGCCCAGGCCCGTCACCCAGATGAGCTGGGCGAGCAGGAACGACGCCGTCATCGCCATGAACGCGTTCGGCTCGGCGACGAGCTTCGGCAGCGTGTCGCCCAGCCACGAGAACGCGAGCGCGATGACCACCCACGTACGCAGTGGCCGGCGTACGCGCAGCGCCGGCGGCACCAGGGCAGGCGCCAGCAGCGGCTGGGTCACCGCCGCCCACGGGTGCCCGGCGGCAAGGAGGAGCAGATGCATGACGGCGACCGCGAGGTAGGCCCACCACTGGGGGCGCTCCCGCAGCCACCCGATCACGCGTCGTCCCCGCGCGACCGGCTGGCGTCCAGCGGGGCGACGGACAGCCTCAGCCTCATGGCGTGCGACTCGCCGCTGGCCAGGTGGATGCCCGCCCGGCCCACGTTGGCGGTCTCGACGCACACGAACCGCCGCCACTCGTGGTCGCCGAGGTCGGCGATTCCGCGCGCCTTGTCGGCCCACGGGTTCCACACGACGGTCGTGCCGGAGCCCTCCTTCGCGACGGTGATGCGCCGGCCCAGCCGCGGGTCGTCGATCGTGACGTCGGCGGTCGACTCGAAAACGCGGTCGGTCTCGCCGGTGAGCTCGAGCTGGCCGCGCTGGGTCAGCGTCTCGCCGGTGACCTTGTCGCGGTAGTCGCTGCCGCGGAGCCCGTCGATCGTGACCTTCTCCACGTCGCCCACCTGGAGGTAGGTGTGCAGCGCCGCCTCGTACGCCAGAGACTCCTCGCCGGTGTTGCGTACGCGCAGCTCGACCTCCAGCTCGGTGCCGAACCGCTGCCGGCAGGTCATGTCGAACTCGTGGGGGATGCGGTCGCCGCCCGGGAGGGCGTGGACGTCGTCGCGGCCGAGATGCCACTCGAGGGTGGTGACGCGGTGGGCCTCGAAGGCCTTCGCGAGGTGCCAGCGGGCGATGCGGGCGGGGCCGTGTGCGGGCCGGTGCTCCCCGTCGGGGCCGTCGGCGAACCAGGGGAAGCAGATGGGGATGCCGCCGCGGATGCCCTTGTCGGGCGCGTACACGGCCTTCGTGCTCGTGAACAGCACCGGCGCCCCACCGGGGGCCCACCCGGTGACGTGTGCGCCGTGGTCGAACACGCGGAACGAACCACCGTCCGGGACATCGCCGGTGCACTGACCCAGCTGGTTCGGCGTCTCCTCGATCCGTTCGAACATGGCCCCATCCTGCCGGAAGGTGCCGGCACCCGTCAGCCCACCAGTGCGAGCGCGGCGTCCAGGCGGGGGAACGACACCGCCGCATCGGCGGCCTCCCGCGTGACCGGCTTCGCGCAGTAGGCGACACCCAGCCCGGCCGCGGCGAGCATGTCGAGGTCGTTGGCGCCGTCGCCGATGGCGAGCGTCCGCTCCCGCGGTACGCCGACCTGCGCCGCATACTCCGCCAGGTGGCGGGCCTTGGCGGCACGGTCGACGACATCGCCGACGGTATGCCCGGTCAGCTGGCCGTCCGCGACCCCCAGCCGGTTGGCGCGCACCAGCGACGCGTCGATGCCCAGGTCGGCGGCGAGGGGGCCCACCACCTCGGCGAAGCCTCCGGAGACCAGGCCGACATGGCCGCCCCGCTCCTGGACGCGGGCGACGAGCTCGCGGGCTCCCGGCGACAACTCGATCTCGGCGAGGACGTCGGCGAACACCGTGTCGGGCACGCCGGCGAGCGTCGCGACACGCTCACGGAGGCTCGCGGCGAAGTCGAGCTCGCCGCGCATGGCCCGCTCGGTCACGGCGGCCACCTCGGCACGCGCGCCCGCCCGCTCGGCGATCCGTTCGATGACCTCGATGGGGATGAGGGTCGAGTCGACGTCCATGACGACCAGTCCCGGGCCTTCGGAGGCCAGGGGGCCGGTCACCAGCGCGGCGTCGACGCCGGCCTTGGCGGCCACGGCACGGACCTTTGCGCGGAGGGCGGGCAGCGCGTCGACGTCGACGTCGGTGGTGTAGGCGTCGGCGTGGAACGCGTGGGGGTCGACCAGGTCGAGGTCGGTGGCGTCGAGGTCGCCGATGAGGGCGGCGAGCGCGTCGACCAGGGAGTCGTCGATGGGGTCGGGCGAGACGAGGGACAGGCGGGCCAGCGTCATGGCCGCGAGCCTAGCCGGGCGGTGCTGCAGGTGACGACGAACCGTGGGTCGCGGGCGACGATCTCGGTGCGTCCCACGTGGCGGCGCAGCGAAGGCAGGTAGGGCAGGTGGGCGTTCCACACCAGCCACAGCTCGCCTCCGGGTCGCAGCACCCGGCCCGCAGATTCGATCATGGTCAGGGCCGTCGAGGAGTCCTTCGCCGTGCCCATGTGGAACGGCGGGTTGCACACGATCGTCTCGACCGAGCCGTCCGCGACCCCCTCCAAGCCGTCGGCCCGGCGCACCTCGACCAGCTCGCCCACGCCGTTGGCTTCGGCGGTGGCCCGGGTCGACAGGCAGGCTGCGCGCGACTCGTCGGTCGCGGTCACGCGTACGCCCCGGCTCGCCAGCCACGCGCTGATCGTGCCGTTGCCGCAGCCGAGGTCGACCGCGGTCGGCGTACGCACGTCCAGCGCCGACAGCAGCAGCCGCGTCCCCAGGTCGACCTTGGTCCCGCCGAAGCAGGCGCCGTGCGCGCACAGCGTCAGCCCGAGGTCGGAGTGGACCTGGCGTGCAGGCCACGCATCGGTTGTCGCGACGGGTAGGGGATCGGCGGCGACCAGCGCGCGGGCCTTGCGTACGCCCAGGCTCGCGCGCACCTCGCCGAAGTGGCGGGCGAGGACCTCGTTCATGCCGCGCGTCATGTGCTTGACTCGCCCACCGGCGACGAGGCGTACGCCGGGTCCGGCGTGGGCCGCGACCAGTCCGGCGGTCTCGTCGAGCGCACCGAGCGCCTTCGGCAGGCGCATGAGGACGAGGTCGGCGTTGTTCAGGGCGGTGGCCAGGTCGGTTGCCGCGCCGGGCAGGGTGCGCTCGACGAGCAGCGAGTCGGCGTAGGCGGCGACCTGCTCGTGGCCCGCTGTTGCGCGCGCCGTGAGGACTCCGGTCTCGTCGTCGACCGTGACGACGCGCCGTGCGGTCGGCGCGACCTGCGTCGCCTCGCCCAGCACCACCTCGTCGATCGCGTCCACGCCCGCAGCATAGGGCGCCCGGCCGACGCGCTCGTGACGTTGCTCACCGCATCCCGGCCTCCGCAACCCCGGCGGCACGCGGGGGTACCCCGAGGAATAGGCTGAACCGCGTGTCAGGTGCGGTGCTGGAGATCCACGTGATCGCCGACTCCACGGGTGAGACGGCTGCCCGGTTGGCTCGTGCTGCTCAGGCGCAGTTCCCGTCCCACCCGTTCCGGATCGTGCGCCACCCGCGCATCACGACGCCGGAGGGCCTGTTCCGCATCTTCGACGACATTCGCGGGCGCCACGACCACCCGGTGGCGGTGCTGTCGACGCTGGTGAGCTCGGTGCTGCGTGACCTGGTCGACGACGCGTGCGCCGAGATTGGCGTGGTCCACTGCGACCTGCTGGGCCCGACGCTGCAGCTCCTCGAGGTCGCCACGGGTGACAAGGCCGAGCGGGTACCGATGCGCCCGGTCGGCGTGGAGGCCGACTACTTCACCCGCATCGCCGCCATGGAGTTCGCGGTACGCCACGACGACGGCCAGATGCTCGCCGGGCTGAAGGATGCTGACATCGTCCTCATCGCCGCCAGCCGCTGCGGAAAGACGCCGCTGTCGATGTATCTCGGCTACCTCGGCTACAAGACCGCGAACGTGCCGCTGGTGGCGGGTATCGAGCCCCCGAAGGAGCTCTTCGAGCTGGAGCGTTGGCGCATCATCGGGCTCACGATCGACCCGGAGCGGCTGGCCCAGATCCGCGGCCAGCGCGTGAAGGGCATGGGCTCGGCCAGCCGCCACAAGGACGGGTACGCCGACCTGGTGAAGATCTACGAGGAGATGGACGAGATCACCGCGATCCAGCGTCGCCTCGGCTGCCCGATCCTCGACACCACCACGACCGCGCTGGAGGAGTCCGCCGGGAAGGTCCTCGACGTCCTGGAGGGCCGCGCCCGCGCCAACGGCGCCCACCTCCAACGACGCCACGGCGACGTGGCGATGACCCCATAGAACCAAAGAACCCTCGAAGTACCCGAGAATCAAAGGAGATTCCGATGACCCACACCGACTACGTGTACGACCTCGCCGACGGCGACGCGACGATGCGCAACCTTCTCGGCGGCAAGGGCGCGGGTGTGGCGGAGATGGCCCGCCTCGGCGTGCCCGTCCCCGACGCGTTCACCGTCACCACCACCGCCTGCGTGGAGACGATGAAGCGCAGGGGCGAGTGGCCCGAGGGTCTGTGGGAGCAGGTCATCGAGGGCCTGGAGCGACTGGAGGAGCGTACGGGCCGCGGCCTGGGCTCGACCGAGAAGCCGCTGCTGCTGTCGGTGCGCTCGGGTGCCGTGCAGTCGATGCCGGGCATGATGGACACGATCCTCAACCTCGGCGTCTCCGACGAGACGGTGGCCGCGCTGGCCGCCGAGGGCGGCGACGAGCGCTTCGCGTGGGACTCCTACCGCCGCTTCATCCAGATGTACGGCGAGGTCGTCGAGGGCATCGAGCCCCACGTCTACGAGGACGCGCTGACCGCGCTGAAGAACGACCGCGGCGTCGCGCAGGACACCGACCTGACGACCGACGACCTCAAGGAGCTCGTCGCCACGTTCAAGAAGCTGTCGGCGGAGGCGCTGGGCGGTGACTGGACCGCCGACCCGAAGGAACAGCTCAAGCGCGCCATCAACGCCGTGTTCAAGTCGTGGCTGAACCCGCGCGCCGAGGTCTACCGCCGCGCCAACAACATCTCCGCCGAGCTCGGCACCGCCGTCAATGTCATGCAGATGGTCTTCGGCAACCGCGGCGACGACTCCGCGACCGGCGTCTGCTTCACCCGCAACCCGTCCACGGGTGCGAAGGAGCTCTACGGCGAGTTCCTCGTCAACGCCCAAGGTGAAGACGTCGTCGCCGGCATCCGTACGCCGCGTCCCCTCGGTGAGATGAAGGAGGTGCTGCCCCAGGCGTACGACGAGCTGATCGCGACGATGCACAAGATGGAGCAGCACTACAAGGACATGCAGGACATGGAGTTCACCATCGAGCAGGGCAAGCTCTACCTGCTCCAGACGCGCAACGGCAAGCGCACCGCCGCCGCCGCGCTGAAGGTGGCCGCCGACATGGTCGAGGAGGGCATCCTGACCAAGGAGGAGGCGCTCCACCGCGTCGAGCCCGCCCAGCTCGACCAGCTGCTCCACCCGGCGATCGATCCCGCGCACGGCCAGACGCCGATCACGACCGGTCTGCCCGCCTCGCCGGGCGCCGCGCTCGGCAAGCTCGTCTTCGACGCCGACACCGCCGCCGAGATCGGCGGCGACCAGGACATCATCCTGGTCCGCTTCGAGACCACGCCCGACGACATCGCCGGCGTCATCAAGGCTCAGGGCGTCCTGACCGCCCACGGCGGCATGACGTCCCACGCCGCCGTCGTCGCCCGCGGCATGGGCAAGCCCTGCGTCGCCGGTGCCCACGGCATCCGGATCGACCCGGCGAACAAGAAGGTCACGATCGACGGCAAGGAGTACGGCGAGGGCGACGCCCTGACGCTCGACGGCTCGACCGGTGCCGTGTACGCCGGCGAGATCCCGCTCGTCCCGCCGCAGATCAACGCCGACTTCGAGAAGGTCGTCACCTGGGCCGACGAGGTACGCCGCCTCGGCGTACGCGCGAACGCCGACAACTTCGAGGACGCGACGAAGGCCCGCGAGCTCGGCGCCGAGGGCATCGGCCTGTGCCGCACCGAGCACATGTTCATGGCCGCCGACCGCCTGCCGGCCGTCCGGAAGATGATCCTCGCCGAGGACGAGGAGGAGCGCGCCGCCGCCCTGGCGGAGATCCTCCCGATGCAGCAGCAGGACTTCGAGGGCATCTTCGAGGCCATGGCCGGACTGCCGGTCACCGTCCGCCTGCTCGACCCGCCGCTGCACGAGTTCCTGCCGAACATCGTCGAGCAGTCGCTGAAGGTCCAGAAGCTCGAGCTCACCGGCGGCTCGGCCGAGGAGCTCGAGACCGAGCGCAAGCTGCTCGGTCAGGTCAAGAAGCTCCACGAGCAGAACCCGATGCTCGGCACCCGCGGCTGCCGCCTCGGCATGCTCTATCCCGAGATCCCGGCGATGCAGACCCGCGCGATCATCCGTGCCGCCCTGGCGGTGCGCGAGCGCAAGGGCGAGACCGTCGGCGTCGAGATCATGATCCCGCTCGTCGCGTACGCCGAGGAGCTCAAGCGTCAGCGCGCCGTCGTCGAGGAGACGGCCGCCGAGGAGCTGTCGAACGCCGGCGCCGAGCTGGAGTTCACCGTCGGCACCATGATCGAGCTGCCGCGCGCCGCGGTGTGCGCCGACCAGATCGCCGAGCACGCCGACTTCTTCTCGTTCGGCACCAACGACCTCACCCAGACCGGCATCGGCATCTCGCGAGACGACGCCGAGCAGGGCTTCCTGGGCCAGTACGTCCACGACGAGGTCATGCCGCGCAACCCGTTCGAGTCGATCGACCGCGACGGCGTCGGCGGCCTGGTCCGCATCGGCGTCGAGCGTGGCACGTCGGTCAAGCCCGAGCTGAAGACCGGCGTCTGCGGTGAGCACGGCGGCGACCCCGAGTCGATCGCCCTGTTCGAGGAGATCGGCCTGAAGTACGTGTCGTGCTCGCCGTACCGCGTGCCCATCGCCCGCTTCGCCGCCGCCCGCGCGGTGCTCGACAACAAGTGAGCGACTGAACGATCAGCACGGAAGACGCCCGCCCCTCCGGGGGCGGGCGTCCGCGTCTGTACGCGTCGCCCGGCGCGCCGCATCTCGGCGGCCGGCGGGGGTGCGTCGATGGTGCGCTGCGCGTGCACCCGTGCCCACCCCCGGCACGGAAGCTGGCTCCTCGTCTCGCTGGCGCTCGCTCGGAGAGCGAGAGCGGCTGGAACTGCTCGGGGGCGGAGAACGGCTGGCGCTCGCGCGGAGAGCGGGGTCGCTAGGCTCGTCCGGTGCGGATCCTCGTCACCGGCGCGGCCGGGTTCATCGGGCACCGGCTGGCGTACGCCGCGGCGGAGGCCGGGCATGCGGTGACGTGCGTCGACGCGCTGCGGGGCGACCCGGCGACGCGTGACCTGCGCGCGGCGCGTCTCGAACGACTGCGCGAGGTGGGTCCGGTCCACATCACCGACCTGGCCATCGACGACCTCGACACCATGATCAAGAAGGTCGACGCGGTGGCCCACTTGGCCGGTGCCACGGGCGTGCGCACGAGCTTCGGCACCGGGTTCCCGGACGCGGTGCGCGACAACGTGACGGCCACGGGCCGGATGGCGGAGGCGTGCCGGGTAGCGGGCGCGCGGCTGGTGCTGGCGTCGAGCTCGTCGGTCTACGGCTCGGTCGCCCACACGTCGTCCGAGGACGCGCCGCTGCGGCCGCAGAGCCCGTACGGCGCCACCAAGGTCGGCGCCGAGGCGGTGGTCCACGCGCACGAGGCGCAGGGCCTCGAGGCCAGCATCCTTCGCTACTTCACCGTCTACGGGCCCGGTCAGCGCCCGGACATGGCCGCGGCGCGGTTCATCGCCGAAGCGCGTGCGGGCCGGCCGCTGCCCGTGTTCGGCGACGGGAGTCAGGTGCGCGCATACACGTTCGTCGACGACGTCGTCGCGGTGACGCTGGCGGCGCTCACCTCGCCCGCCACCGGTTTCACGGGAAACGTCGCCGGCCCGGAGCTGGTCTCGACCGACGAGCTGGCCCGCGCCGTCGGCGTCGCCCTCGGCCGGGACATCGATATCGATCATGGTCCACCCGCGGCGGGTGACGTGGCGCGCACGGCCGCCGACACGCGCGTGGTCGCCGACCTCCTCGGCCTCACGCCGACGACACGGCTGGTCGACGGCCTGGCCGCACAGGTCCGGGAGGCGTCGTGACCGGCCCGGTGACCGCGTACGCCGCGTTCGACCGCTTCCCCGCCGCCAAGGGCTCGGCGGTCCACATCGCCCGCGCGGCGGGGGCGCTGTTCGAGCACGCGGGGCCGGGCCTGCTGTGCGTCCTGGGTGGCGAGTCGATGCCGCTGGTCCAGCACGAGCCCGGTGTGACGATCACGCGCTTCCGCAGCGACACGCCCAATCTGTTCGACCGGGCCGACGCGTACGCCGTCTTCGTCGACGAGGCCCTCCAGCGCCACCGCGACACGATCCGGCTGGTCCAGGTGCGTGACCCGTGGTCGGCGGCGCCGGCGCTGGCCGACCCGGACCGGCCGTGGAAGGTCGTCTACGAGGCCAACGGGTTCCCGTCGATCGAGCTGCCGACGACCTTCCCGCACGTGCCCGCCGAGACGCTGGCCAAGATCGCCGCGGTCGAGGACGCGTGCCTCGTCGCCGCCGACGCGGTCGTCACCCCCTCGGCGACCATCGCCGCGTGCTGCATCGCCAAGGGCGCCGACCCGGCGAAGGTCACCGTCGTCCCCAACGGTGCCGACCCCGTCACCACGCCGCCCGACCGCCCGGCCGACGCCCCCGCGCGCTACCTCGTCTACGTGGGGGCCCTCCAGGGCTGGCAGGGCTTCGGGACGCTCCTGCGCGCGTACGCGGGCCTGGCCGACCTCGACGTCGACCTCGTCGTCTGCTCCTCGTGGTCGGCCCGCCGGGCCAAGGGCTGGAAGAAGGTGGCCGAGCGCCTCGGCATCGCCGACCGCGTCCACTGGCGCCACGAGCTGCCCCACGAAGAGGTCGCCGCCCACCTCGCCCACGCCGAGCTGTCGCTCGCGCCGCTGGCCGAGGTCGACCGCAACGTGCGCCAGGGCTGCTGCCCGCTGAAGGTCGTCGAGTCGATGGCGGCCGGCGTACCCGTGGTCGCGTCAGACCTGCCCTGCGTCCGCGAGCTGGTCGACGAGTCGTGCGCACGCCTCGTGCCGCCGGACCGTCCCGCGGAGCTCTCGCGGGCCGTCCGCGTCCTGCTCGGCGACCGGGAGCGGCGGGCCGAGCTGGCCACCGCGGCCCGCGTACGCGCGACCGAGCGCTTCACCTGGAACGCCGCCGACGAACGCCTGCGTGAGGTGTGGGGCTCCCTTTCCGGGCCCGGGTCGGCCTAGGATCGGGCCATGGCGATCTTCTTCCGCACGAAGGCGAAGGTGAAGGAGCTTCCCCCGCTCCACCGCGACCTCGTGCTCGAGAAGCGGCTGGGCGTGATGCAGTCGCACGCGGACTGGCAGGCGCTCCTGGGCTCGCTCGCGACCCACGAGCAGGTCACCGAGCGCAAGGCGAAGTACGCCCTGCCTCAGGGCTTCATGGACGTCGCGCTGCCGCTGCTGCGCGTGCTGCTCGCCGACTCCGCGCCCGACCGGCCGGTGGGGCTGTCCTACATGGAGGCCGTCGTCGGCTGGGGGCCCGACCAGGCCGTCGGGGACGTCGGGCACCGCCGCGCCGTGAAGGAACGCTTCGCGTTCGACGTGCCGCTGCAGGCCGAGGCCTGGCTGCGCGACGGGTCCCACCTGTCGGTGCGCCAACTTCGGCGTACGCGGCACCGCTCCTGGCGCCAGCGCAGCCGTTCCGGCAAGACCAAGTTCAAGTCGAAGTCCAAGTCGAAGTTCCGCCCGCAGGTGGTGCTGCGGCTGCCCAAGGACGTGGCACCCGTGCGGCCGAACCCGCCCGCGCCGCCGTCGGTGAGCGTGGACGTGAAGCCCGGTCGTCGTGCGCGCGTGCTGGTGGAGTTCAAGGCCGAGCAGCCCGCGTCGCGGGAGGCGCTCTTCGACCTGATGACCGAGGCGTTCCGCTGGTCGCCGCGGTCGGGAATGACGGAGGCAGCATGAGCCAGTTCCCCCAGTACCCGGGTGGCCCCCAGCACCCCGGCGGCCCTCAGCAGCCCGGTGGCCCCCAATACCCGGGCCAGCCGCATCCGGGCCAGCAACCCCCGCAGGGGCAGCCGGTCGCGGGCCGGTCCAACCCGTGGGGCCCGCCCGCGCAGGAGCACGGCTCGGTCGATCCCGAGACCGGCCGCCCGTGGCCGACCGACCGCTGCATGGTGACCGTCGGCTTCTACGTGCTGTCCCGCTGCGGCGCGCCCGCCCAGTCGGCCTGCCAGCGCTGCGGCCGCGGCATGTGCGCGGCCCACACCGTCGCCCAGCCGGCCCGGTCGCTGTGCCAGGCGTGCGATGCCGAGACCGGCACCACCGTCCCCGACCCGCGCGACCCGACGTGGGCGGCGCGCTATCGCCGCCGCTACCGCACCGACGCCTCGCAGCGCTTCCGGGACGACCGGCTCATGTGGTCGTTCGACCGCTACGACCGTCACTACGTCTCCCCGAGCTATTCCAGCTATGGCGACTGGGACGACCACGACCACGACATCTATGACAGCTGAGCCCGAGGCGCCCGCCGACCTCCGCCTGCTCTGGGTCACCGAGCACCATCCACCCAGCCGTGGGGGCATGGCGCAGTCGTCCGACCGCATCACCCGTGGGCTGCGGCGTGCCGGCGTGTCCATCGACGTCCTCCACCTCACTGGAGCGCCCGTGCAGGCCACGGCCCGGCCCGGGCTGGGTGGTGCCCACCTCATGGCGCCCATGGGGGTCGACCCCGAGCACGGCCTGGCCTGCGCCTGGCTGCAGGTCGAGCGACACCTCGCCCGGACGGGTGGCGCGTACAGCCACGTGGTCGCATTCGGCGGGACGTACGCGCTCACCGCGGGACCCGTGTACGCCGCCTGGCTCGGCGTACCCCTGGTGTCCATGCTGCGCGGCGTCGACTTCGACACCGGAGTTTTCTCGCTGCGCAGGCGCGCGGTGTTGCGTGACGCGCTCACCGCGTCCGCCCGGGTCTGTGCCGTCGCCAAGGAAACGGCCCGCCGTGCCGAGGCGCTGTTCGGCACGCCTGCGACGTGGGTGGCGAACTCGATCGACACCACCGACTGGGCGCTGATCGACACCGACGCCGCACGCGCCGCCGACTGGCGCACGGCCGAGGGCGTGGGGGAGCGCCGCGTGTTGGGCCTGATCGGCCAGCTGAAGGCGAAGAAGGGAGCGTACGACCTGCTGCGCTGCCTGGCCCACTCGCCCGCCGTCGCCGACTGGCACGTGCTGCTCGTCGGGGAGGTCGGCGACGAGGTGGAGGAGCTGCTGGCCGCAGAGCCACGAATCCGCACGTCTCGCCTGGGATTCCTTGATCGTTTCGAGCTGGCCTGGGTGTATGCGGCCTGCGACGTCGTCGCCCTGCCCTCGCTGCACGACGGCCTGCCGAACGTCGCGCTCGAGGCCGCCGCCTTGGGTACGCCGCTGCTCGCCTCCGACGCGGGTGGTCTGGGCGACCTGGTGGAGGCCGGCGCCGTGGCGTACGCGTTCCCCGCCGGCGACTGGGCCGCCTGCACACGCGCCCTCGTGGAGGCCGCCGACGCCACCGACGACGAGATCGCCGAGGCCGGCCGCCGGGCCGCCGAGGTGGTCGCCGAACGATTCGCCCCGGTTCGTGAGACCCGGGACTACCTGAGGGTGCTGGAGGAGACACGATGAAGAAGCTGCTGGTGCTGGTCCTGCCGCTGGTCATGGCGGGCTGCGGGACGACGCTCGTGCCGACGAAGGAGAAGGACACGACTTCCCAGTCGGGGTCGACCATCGAGGCCGTCGACGCCTCGGGCAGGACGCTGGTCAAGGTCTCCGGCAAGTCCGCCGAGATCCACCTCGAGGGCGATGCCACGGTGTCGAAGCGGGGCAAGGGATGGTCGGTCCCGGAGGCCGCGAAGATCTCGGCCGACGCCGACGCCTTCAAGCTCAAGGACGCCGGGGGCACGACGATGTGGAAGATCAAGACGTCCGACGACAAGACGAAGGTGTTGCGCGGCGAGGAGGACGTGCGCTGCGAGATCACCACGCCCGAGCCGAACCGGTTCAAGGCGAAGTCGCCGTCCGGCACCGAGCTCGGCACCGCCCGCCCCGGCGACAGCGGCGGCACGCGCCTCCAGCGGGGCGCCGACAGTGACATCGGCACGTCGACGGCCGCCCCCTCGGCCGCGCTGGCCGCGATGTTCTGCACCGAGGTGCCGGCGGGACCGCGCGCGGTGATCATCGCCGAGCTCGCCAGCCGCGGGAAGTGAACCGGAACCGGGGATGACCACACCGCACGCGGTGATCGCCCTCGGTGGCGGCTACGGCCACGCCTGCCGGGTCGCCGCCGCGCGGCACACCCTGGCCGCCCGCGGCCTGCTCGGGGCGGGGGCGTGCGACGTGCTCGTCTCCGACCCGCACCTGCCTCCGGCGCTCGTGCCGGGCGCGCGGCTGTGGTCGCCGCCGCAGGACCTGCGCCGCGACGCGGCCGGGCTCGGGGTGTGGATCGCGGGCTGGCTCGCCGACCGCTCACCCGGCCTCGTCTGGGTCGACGCGTTCCCGGCCGGCGTGCTCGGTGAACTGTGGCCGGGCCTGGCGCCGGATGCCCTCTGGGAGCTGCTGGCGCGTCGCCTGCGCTGGGACAGGTACGCCGCCACGCGCCGCGTCCGCCTCCCGGCGTACGACCGGGTGTGGGTGACCGAACCGCTCGACGACGGCGAGCTCGCGGCGCTCGCCGGGACGGACCTGCACCCGCTGGAGCTCGTCGACCCGCCCCTCGACCCCGGCCCAGCGCGGGCCGTGGTCCTGCCGGGGCGGTGCCGGCTCGTCGTCCACTCCGGTCCCGTTGAGGAGACGCTGCTGCTGGTGGAGGCCGCGCTGGAGCCCGGCGACGGGCTGCCGGTCGTGGTCGCCGCACCGGGGCGGCCGCGGGTGCTGCCGCGCGGCGTGGTCGGCTGGGAGCACGTGGTTCCGGCCGCCCCGCTGGCCGACCGGCCCGAGGTCGTCGGTGTCGTGACCGCGGGTGGGGCGTCCTCGGTGCGCCAGTACGCACACCTGGGTGCGCGGCACCGCGTACGCCCGCTGCCGCGGGCCCTGGACGACCAGCACGAGCGGGCGGGACGACGGATCTGCCAGGTGGCAGATTGATCAGAATCTCCAATTCAAGCGTCGCGTACACGATCCCCGGCGTCCCCGAGAAGAAGGCCTTCCCCTCACGGTCAAGAAGGTCTTCGAGGACCTCTCGCAGCGCCGTCCCGGGCGTACGGTCTGCCTGTTCCACGCCGACCGCAGCGCCACCAGCCACCCGCCGGTGACGGCCATGAAGGTGAATGTGCCGCGGCCTCTGCGAACCAATCTCAGCCCGGGCGTCGTGCCGTCCCGGCTCAGGCGCGGGCGCGTTCCTCGGCCTCGAGCTGGGCAGTGAACTCCTTCTTCGTCGCGCGCCACTGCTCGTCGCTCATGCCGTGGCGCCAGTAGCCGGACACCGACACCCGCTCCTTCGGCAGGCCGAGCTCGACGAACAGCCAGCGGCGCACGTCCTTGATCATGTCGGCGTTGCCGTGGACGAAGGCGCGGAACCCCGACGTGTCGTCGGGCAGGGCGTACGCCCTGGCCTCGTGGGCCAGGGCCATGCCGGGCACGTTGTCGCCGCGGTGGACCCAGGTGACGCGGGCGCCGGTCTCGGGCAGCGGGATCTCGTGGGCGGCGTCGGAGACTTCCACGAAGACCTCCACGTCGGAGCCCTCGGGCGCCAGCTCCATGGCGCGGGCGATCGCCGGTGCGGCGGCCTCGTCGCCGACCAGCAGCAGGTGGGTGTCGTCGGGCTGCGGGCCCCACGCGCCGCCGGGACCCCGCAGGTCGATCTTGGCGCCGGGCTCGACGTCGCGGGCCCACGGGCCCGCGACGCCCGCATCGCCGTGGACGACGAAGTCGAGCGTCATGCGGTGGGTCGAGGCGTCCCAGGCGCGGATCGTGTAGGTGCGCAGCACGTCACCGAAGACGAGCTTCACGTAGTGGTCTGCGTGGGGCAGGTCGGCGTCGAGCCCCGGGACGTGCAGCACCAGCCGGCGCATGCCCTCGCACAGGTCGCCGGCCTCGACGACGGTCGCGGCGTGTGTCGGGCGGGCGGGCTTCTTGGTCGGTTCGGAAGTCACCCCCCGATGTAATCACAGAATCGTCCTAACAGTTAGGGTCGCCTAAGTATGGATGCGGGTGGCCTCATGACCAGTAGGCTTCGCGCGTGGACACCCTGGACTACGCCGCGGCCACCCATCCCGGCATGGTCAAGAAGGTCAACGAGGACTCCATCTGCGCCGAGGCCCCGGTCTTCGTCGTGGCCGACGGCATCTCCGGCTCCCAGAGCGGTGACATCGCGTCCCAGATGGTCGTACGCGCGTTCGGCGAGCTGGCCCGCCGCCCCGAGCGCCTCACCCCCGACCTCGTCGCCGCCACCCTCCAGGACGTCCACGGCCAGGTGCTTGCCGCCCAGCGGCGAGACCACCACGACTCGGCCACCACGGCCTGCGGCGCCGTCGGGCTGCGCGTGGGCGACCAGGCGTACTGGCTCATGTTCAACGTGGGGGACTCGCGGGTCTACCGGATCTCGGGCCACGCCCGCCACGTCGCCCAGATCAGCGTCGACCACAGCCATGTCCAGGAGCTGATGGACGCGGGCATCATCACCGCGGAGCAGGCCGAGAACCATCCGGAGAAGAACGTCATCACCCGGGCCGTGGGCGCGGAGGAGGACTTCCGGCCCGATTTCTGGATGGTGCCGATGGTTGCGGGCGACCGTCTGCTGGTGTGCAGCGACGGCCTCCTGCGCGAGACGCCGCTGGCTGATGTGGCGGATGTGGTGCGGGTCGTGCGAGACCCCGAGCTCGCCGTGGGACAATTGATGGAACTGGCCCTGGACAACGGGGCCCGCGACAACGTGTCGATCATCGTGGTCGACGTGGTGTCCGGGGGCCGCTCCGGGGCCCAGCTGGTGAACGAGTCAGAAGAACATACAGTGGCGGTGCCCCGCGTACCCGCCCAAGGGAAGGCCACGACATGAGTGACCGCACGGGAATGTGGCGGGCGACCTACACGCCCGGTGACTGGATCGTCCTCAGCGGACCGACCTCGCTGGTCATCATGACCCCGGCGAAGGCATCCGCCTCCCAGATCATCAACCGCCTGTGGGACGTGGTCGTCGAGGCCGACGACCTCGACGGACTGGTCTCGGCGCTGGGCGAGTTCGGTGTCGACCGCATGCCCGACTTCGGCGCTTTCTTCTGGGCGGACGGCCAGATGCGCTCGCTGCTGCGCGGCTCGCTGCGCGCCGTGGACCTCGCCACCGGTGACACGGTCGCCGCCGCCGAGGGGGTCGTGACGTGGTCGGAGCACGGCCACGGCGACGTCCGCCAGATCCGCATCGACATGGACGAGGTCGACCAGGACGAGCTCCTGCAGCTCCCGCTCGTCGTCGGCGCGGTGTCCGCCTCGGCCATCGTCATCGACGCCGCGGACGAGTCCCGGGTCTCCAGCCCGCAGAAGCCCGTCGCAGCCCCCGCCGTGTCATCGGCCAAGGTCGCGGACGCCCACGCCGCAAAGGGCGAGCGGCTCCCCGAGGAGCCGTCGCCCGAGGAGGCCCAGGCCCGCCTGGCGAGCATCAACCAGCCCAGCGCCCCCAACGCCAAGGAGGAGCCGGCCGACGAGCCGGCGATCAAGGAGGTCCCGAGCTTCGGAGGCGGCGCCGCCGCCGGTGCCGCACTCGGTGGTGCCATGGCTGCTGGCCTCGGCGCCGCGGGCGCCAGCGCCGTGGATGCACGTCCCTCCGTCCCGTCCGCGCCCGCGCCGTCTGGCCCCGGGCCGTCCGCGCCGCAGGGTCCCGGTTTCGGCGGCCCCGGCAGCCAGCGTCCGTTCGGCTCCGGCCCCCAGGGTCCGGGCCAGCAGGGTCCGGGTCAGCAGGGGTTCGGCGGCCCAGGGGGCCAGCCCTTCCCGCCCGGCTTCGCACAGGGCAACCCGCAGGGGTCCGGTTTCGGCGGCCCCGGCATGGGTCAGCAGGGTCCGGGCTTCGGCGGGCCGCAGGGCGGCAACGCCGCCTGGTCGCCGGGTGCCCAGCAGGGTCCCGGTCAGCAGGGTCCCGGTCAGCAGGGTTCGGCCTCGCAGCCGTCCGCCCAGCCGCCGGCCTCCGACGACCCCGACTCGCTCGTGCTCGCCGTCATGTGCACCATGGGTCACCCCAACCCGCAGGAGGCGCACCGTTGCCGTCGCTGCGGCAACCCCGTCCAGGGTCAGCCCCAGCTCGTCCAGCGTCCGGTGATGGCGACGCTGCGCCCGTCGACCGGCCAGCCCGTCGACGTCGACCGCTCGGTGCTGATCGGCCGGTCACCGACCGCCACGCGTGTGGCCCGCGAACAGCTCCCGAAGCTCCTGACGGTGCCGTCGCCGAGCCATGACATCTCGCGTACCCATCTGCAGGTCAGCCCCGAGGGCTGGGACCTGATGGCGACCGACCTCCACTCGACCAACGGCACGGCGCTGCTGCGCCCGGGGGCGGCCGAGCCGGAGCGCCTCACGCCCGGTGAGCCCGTGCCGGTGTTCCCCGGGTGCGTCCTCGACCTGGGCGACGGCATCACCATCCGGGTCGACCACCCGGCCTGACCCCACCCCCACCCGGGGCCAACACGAGCCCCCACCCGGGCCCAACTTCGGGTAGGGGGTGGGAGCGGCTGGGGTTGGACCTGAACCGTGGCCCGCTTAGGCTCGTGCGGGTCGGCCAGGCGAGGAGGTGAGCGATGCGTACGCTGCGGCGGCTTCCCACGATCCTCGTCACCGTCCTCGCACTCGCCCTGGTCGTGGCCGCGATCGTCGTCCCCGGCTCGCCGGCGGCGGAGGTACGCCTCCACGACGGCTCGATCTGGGTCACCAACGCCGAGGCCAGCCGCATCCGCCGTCTCAGCCACCAGATCGACCGCTTCACCACGACAGTCGCCCAGAGCAACCGCGAGATGGACGTCCTGCAGGACGGCAACGCCGTCGTCGCCCGAGACCTCAGGTCGAACCAGATCATGCAGGTCGACCCGGCGACGGCCATGCTCGGCCAGCCGGTGTTCGTGCCCCAGGGCTCCACGGTCGCGCTCGGCCGCGACACCGTCGCCATCGTCAACCCGACCAACGGCCGCATGTGGGCCCGCCCGCTGTCCGGCATCGGCGCCCTCGACACCCTCCGTGCCCGCGCCGACGTCGACCTCGGCCCCGGCGGCACCGCCACCGTCACGACGTCGGGCCAGGCCATCGGGCTCTCGGTCGAGCGCGCCCAGCTGGTGCGCCCCGGCTCCGACCGCGCCCCGGTCAAGGTCCCCATCACGATGCGTCCCGGCGACGGCGTCCAGGTGTCGGCCGTCGGCGACCGCGCCGTGGTGCTCAGCCGTGCCACCCGCCAGCTGTGGATCGAGGGCGGCGACGCGATCACCCTCGACGACGGCGGTGAGGCGCTGTTGCAGCAGCCGTCGGCCGAGGCGGAGCGGGCCACCATCGACCGGCCCGGCCCCTTGCCGGGCCAGGTCCCCGTCGACGCCGTGTACGCCACCCCCAACGGCCTGTACGCGCTGGTGGGCTCCGAGGTCGTCGCGCTCGGGCCGCGGCTCGGGCGTACGCCGGCGCCGCCGATGGTCGTGGAGGGCTGCGCGTACGGCGTGTTCGGCGGCGGCGACGCCCAGGTCGTCACCGCCTGCCGCGACCGGGGGGTGACGACCGTGGACGTGCCGCAGGTGCCCGAGCGCTCCGAGCTGGTGCTGCGCCGCAACCGAGACGTGCCGGTGCTCAACGACGGCCGGACGGGCACGGTCTGGCTGCTCGCCAAGGGGATGCGCCGCATCGACGACTGGGACCCGGCGATCGAGAAGAAGACCGAGGAGCGCGGCAACCAGGCCAACAACGACGGCCAGTCGACCGTCCCCAACAGAAGCCCGGTGAATCGGCCGCCCGTCGCCCAACGCGACCAGGTCTCCGTCCGGGCCGGGCGCACGACAGCGATCCCCGTGCTCGACAACGACACCGATCCCGACGGCGACATCCTTACCGTCGAGGGCCCGCCCGACACGTCGGCGGGCACGCTCGGGCTCGTCCGCGGCGGCACGGCCCTGCAGCTGACCGTCCCCAGCGATGGCCGCGACTTCGGCTTCGACTACACGATCAACGACGGGCGCGGCGGCAAGGCGACGGCGCGCGTGAGCGTGAAGGTGCTGCCCGCCGACCAGCAGGCCTCCAACCAGGCCCCCGTACGCCGCGCCCGGCACGACGACACCCTCGAGATCGCCTCGGGCGGGCGGGAGACGCGACGCGTGCTGCTCGACTGGGTCGACCCCGACGGCGACGACCTGATCCTCGTCGGGGCACGGGCCCCGGGCGACGACGAGGTCGTGTTCACCCCCGACGGCACGCTCACGTTCACCGACGTCGGCAAGGAGACGGGCGCCAAGGAGATCACCGTCGACATCTCCGACGGCGTGACGACCACCCAGGGCATCATCAAGGTCAACGCCAAGAAGCAGGGCACGGTGCCGCCGCGCGCCAACGGCGACTTCGTGTCGTCGGCGGTCGACCAGGAGACCACGGTCCGGCCGATGCTCAACGACGTGGGCGAGCACCTCACGCTGGCTGCGGTCTCGTTGGAGCGGGGCTCCGGCGACGCGACCGTCACCCCGGACTTCTCAGGCGGCTCGTTCACCTTCCGTGCGTCGCGTGCGGGCACCTACTACGTCAACTACACGATCTCGAACGGCCCGCGCTCGACCGGGCTGGTGCGCGTCGACGTCACCGAGCCGGCGGTCCGCAACCGCCCGCCGACCGCGGCCCGCGACGTGGCGCTGCTGCCCGCCGGCGGTTCCATCCAGGTCGACCCGCTGCTCAACGACGAGGACCCCGACGGTGACGTCCTGGCACTGCAGTCGGTCGGCCAGCACCCGGACCTGAAGGTCGAGATGCGCCAGCGCCGCGGCCTGCAGATCTCCGCCGACAACACGCCCAAGCGTCCCGTGGCGCTGCCCTACACCGTTTCGGACGGCCAGAACCAGGCCACCGGCACGATCATCGTCATGCCCGCCCCAGCGGTGAGCGACCCGCGCCCGCTGGCGGCCCCCGACGAGGCCGTCGTCCGCGTCGGCCAGACGGTGTCGGTCGACGTGCTCGCCAATGACACCTCCCCGGCTGGGTCGACGCTGTCGCTCGACCCAAAGATCGTCGAGCAGCCCGCACCCGGGGTCGCGTGGACCGACAAGGACACCGTCCGCTTCACCGCTCCCCGCGTGCCCGGTGAATACCGCGCGGTCTACCAGGTGCACGACGAGCTGGGCCAGACCGCGTCGGCGCAGGTCCGCTTCGTCGCCGTCGACGCCAAGGTCGAGAACACCGCCCCCCAGCCGAAGAAGGTCGAGGGGCGCGTGCTCGCGGGGTCGCGCGGTCGCGTCCTCATCCCCCTGCAGGGCATCGACCCGCAGGGCGACGCCGTACGCCTGCTCGGCCTCGACTCGGCCCCGCGTCTGGGTCGCGTCGTCGGCGTCCACGAGCACTGGCTGGAGTACGAGGCCTATCCCGATTCGGCCGGCACCGACACGTTCACGTACGCCGTCACCGACTCACAGGGTGCACGGGCCACGGGCGAGGTACGCGTGGGCGTCGTCCCGCGCGATGCCACCAACGTCGCACCGGCGACCACCGACGACAGGGTCACCGCCCGACCCGGGCGCCGCATCCGCGTACCCGTGCTCGCCAACGACTCCGACGCCGACGGCGACCGCTTCGGCTTCGTCGACCAGACCGTCGAGATCAACCCGATCACCGATCCGTTGGTCGACAAGGACTGGATCGAGGTCACCGTCCCGCAGGAGGGCGAGGTCCAGGGCACCTACCGCGTCATCGACACCCGCGGCGCCGAGTCATCGGGCACGTTCGTCGTGGCGGCTGACCCGAACGCCCCGCTGCAGCCGCCGACGGCGCGCGACGACATCATCGGGGCCGACAAGATCGCCAACAACGACGAGGTGGCTGTCCCCGTTCTCGCCGACGACCTCGATCCCGATGGGGACCTGCGGCTCGCCCAGGTCCGCGTACCCGCCCTTGCGGGCGGCGAGCAGCCGCCGGCGACCGTCGACGGCGACCGGGTCCGCGTCAGGGTCGGCGACATGATGCGCCAGGTCCGCTACGAGGTCGTCGACTCCGACGGGCTCGTCGGCAGCGGGCTGATCACGGTGCCGGGCCGCGCCGATGCCACGCCCGTGCGACTGCCGGGCGTCCGTGACCCCGTCGCGACCGCCGGCGAGGCGCTCGACCTCGACATCTCCGGCTATGTCATCGGCACTGGCGGGCGAGACGTCACGCTCGTCAGCGACAAGCGCGTGTGGGCGTCCGACGGTGACGTGGAGGTGCTCGACCTGCGCCGCATCCGCTACCGCCCGCGCACGAGCTACAAGGGCCCGGCGGCCATCACGTTCGAGGTCACCGACGGCGCCAACTCCTCCGACCCCAGCGGCCGAAGGGCGGTGATCACGCTGCCGACCGAGGTGCTGCCCGCGCCGAAGAAGGGCGAGGAGCCGACGACCCCCGACGAGCGGCTCAACCGCCCGCCGCTGTCGCAGCCGATCCAGCTCAAGGTCGGCGCCGGTGAGGGGCCCAAGACCATCGACCTGGCCCGGCTGGTCACCGACCCCGACAAGGACCCCGTCACCTTCACCAAGCCGTCTGGAGACGTCCCCACGGGCGTACGCGTCGAGCTCGACGGCACGAAGGTGACCGCGTCGGCCGAGCTGACCACCCGCCCGGGGACGCTCGTCCGGCTCACCGGCGAGGCGTTCGACGACCGCAAGGGCCGCGCTCCAGTTGTCATCGAGGTCGCCGTCGTCGCCTCGGCCCGGCCGCGCGCCCGTGCCCTCGACGACGTCGTCCAGGCCCAGCAGGGCAAGGCGGCCTCGGTGCCGGTGCTCGCCAACGACACCAACCCGTTCCCCGACCGCGGGCCGCTGGTGCTGACCAGCGCCGTCGTCGAGTCGGGCCGTGGCACCGCCCAGATGGACGGCGACAAGGTCGTCGTCACGCCGGCCGGTGACTACGTGGGGCAGCTCGTCGTGCGCTACCAGGTCGAGGACGCCACCAAGACACCCGAGCGGCGCGCGGAGGGTCGTGTACGCCTCACCGTGAAGGGGAAGCCGAGCCGCCCGGGAGTGCCGCGCGTGCTGGAGGAGGGCGACCAGTCGGTCGTGCTGCAGTGGAACTCCTCGCACGACAACGGCGCGAAGGTCGAGCGCTACGTGGTCCGCTGGGACGGCGGGGAGCAGCAGTGCCAGAGCACCACGTGCACCATCAAGGGCCTCACCAACAACAAGGTGTACGCGTTCACCGTCACCGCGTTGAACGCCATCGGCGAGTCGGAGCGCTCCGCGGCGTCGCGCGAGGCGCGGCCCGACGTGCGACCTGACCCGCCCGGCACGCCCCGGGCCCGGTTCGGGGACCGTCAGATCTCGCTCGACTGGGACGCGGCGAACAGCCGCGGGTCCGCCGTGCGCGAGTACGAGGTGGAGATCGATGCCGGCAACGGCGTGACGCGGCGTACGGCCTCGACGGCGCTGACGTGGGGCAACCTCGCCAACGGGCAGGCCTACCGGTTCCGGGTGCGCGCCCACAACCTCGCCCCGCGCCCGTCGGAGTGGTCGCAGTGGTCGCGCCCCGAGGTGCCCGCCGCCCCGCCGTCGGCACCGGGCGCCGTCACGGCCACCGAGACCTCGTCGTCGCTCGGCCGCGAGTTCGACCTCGCCTGGAGGGCGCCGGCGCGCACCAACGGCGACGCCGTCCGCACCTACATCGTCCTCGACGGCGCGCGCGAACTCACCCGCGTGAGCGGCGCCTCGCCCCGGGCACGCGTCACGCTCGACGTGGGACAGACCTACCGCTTCACGGTCGTTGCCGAGAACAAGGCGGGCCGCTCGGGACCCAGCCCCGAGTCGGAGGCCGTGAAGCCATACGCGGCGCCCGACAAGCCCGCCCCGCCGCAGATCACCGACGAGGTCGACTCCGTACGCGCCACCCAGCCGTTCGCCACCCGCACCAACGGCGCGCCCGTCACCCAGTGGCAGGTCCGGGTGGGTGACCGCGACCCCGTCGTCGGTGCGGCCCAGGACTGGGTCGGGTCGGCCCCCACGGGCGCGGTGACGATCCGCATCCGCGCGTGCGCGCAGGCGCGCTGCTCGCCTTGGAGCGACCCGTCGAACCAGGTCCAGGTGCTGGGCCGACCATCGGTCCCGCAGGTGTCGAAGGCCACCGACACCTACGGCCACGAGGTCGCCCGCTGGAGGGCGGGCTCCCGCACCGGCGGCCGCGCCATCCAGGCCGTCGAGGTCGAGGTCGACGGCCAGGTGCGGCGCGGCCCGGTCACCGGCGAGCAGATCGCCGGCGACACTGTCCAGGCGCGGGCGAAGGTCCGCGTACGCGCCACCAACGGCCGCCACTGGAGCGACTGGACGCCACTGCTGACGATCACCAACCCGCGCCCGGCCATCGACGCCAAGCGCGGCCAGTCCGGCGGCGGCCAGACCCAGGTCAAGGCGTCCGGTGCCCACCTGTTCGGCAAGCAGGAGGTCGAGTGCCAGGTGATGGTGAACAACCGGCCGGTCGGCGCGAAGCGGAAGCTGGCGGTCGACCCGGCGTCTGGGGTGTTCACCGACCAGGTCGTCGCCAACGCGCCCGCGAACGCGACCGACGTGCGGGTGACCTGCGACGGGTTCGCCTCGGATGTCTGGTGACCATAGATTGCCCCGAGCACCCCGAACGTTCAGGAGAAGCCCATGGTGATGACCGTCGAGCAGGCGCGATGGTATGCCGAGACCTTCGCGTCGGTCGTCGCGAACCTCGAGCGTGTCGTCGTCGGCAAGACCGACGTGGTGCGGCTGGCCGTGACGTGCCTTCTGTCGGAGGGCCACCTGCTGCTGGAGGACATGCCAGGCACCGGCAAGACCACGCTCGCGCGCGCGCTCGCCCAGACCGTGCAGGGCTCACACAGCCGCATCCAGTTCACGCCCGACCTGCTGCCGTCCGACGTGACGGGCGTGACGATCTATGACCAGCAGTCCAAGAACTTCGAGTTCCACAAGGGCCCCGTGTTCGCGTCGATCGTGCTGGCTGACGAGATCAACCGCGCCTCGCCGAAGACCCAGTCGGCGCTGTTGGAGGTCATGGAGGAGGGGCGTGTCACCGTCGACGGCGTGTCCCACGACGTTGCGACGCCCTTCATGGTGATCGCGACCCAGAACCCCATCGAGCAGGCCGGCACCTACCGGCTGCCCGAGGCCCAGCTCGACCGCTTCCTGATGAAGACGTCGCTCGGCCACCCCGACCGCGAGGCCACCATGCGGATCCTCGCCACCGGCGGGTCGCGCCCCCGATCGGAGCCGCTGAAGCCCGTCATCACCCACCAGGCCGTGGGCGAGATGGCGGCGCTCGGCCAGACCGTCCACGTCGACGGCTCGATCCTCGACTACATCTCGCGGCTCATCGAGGAGTCGCGCGCGGTCGGCGACGTACGCGTCGGCGCGTCGGTCCGTGGCGGGCTGGCGCTGGTGCGTGCGGGTCGCGTACGCGCGGCCTCGCAGGGCCGTCACTACGTCGTGCCCGACGACATCAAGGCGCTGGTCGTGCCATGCCTGGCCCACCGTGTCGTGCTCGATCCCGAGTCGGAGTTCAACGGCGTGACCGCGGAGCAGGTTCTTGCCCGCGTTCTGGGCACCGTGCCCGCGCCGGTGGAGCGCACGACGGTCTGAGCCCGTGCCCGCCCTGTCCGCCTTGTCCCGTCCCCGCCTGCCCGCGGGCGTGCGTGAGCGTGTCGGCGCACTCGGCGAGCGGTACGCCGGGCTACCGCTCACGGGCGCCGGGACGGCGCTGGTGCTCGGCGTACTGGTCTGCGGGCTGCTCGGGCTGGTGCTGGGCTGGGTCGAGGCACTCGTCGCCGCCGTGGCCGGGCTGGTGATCGGGCTGTGCGCGATCCCGTTCGTCGTCGGCCGCCGCCAGCTGCGCGCCGACCTGTCGGTGGGCAACCGCCGCGTCGTCGTCGGCGAGCCCGCCAACGGCGAGCTGACCATCACCAACGCCGGCAAGCGCATCGGCGCCACGCGCATGGACCTGCCGGTCGGCCCCGACACGGCGACGTTCGAGCTGCCGAGCCTCGGACCGGGAGCCACCCACCGCGAGCTGTTCGCGCTGCCGACCATGCGCCGCGCCCGGCTGGTCGTGGGTCCGGCGCGCTCGGTGCGCGCCGACCCGTTCGGGGTGCTGTCACGCGAGCACACGTGGACCGGCACCGCCGACGTCTACGTCCACCCGCGCACCACGCCCATCCCGTCGTCGGGGGCCGGGTTCGTCCGCGACCTCGAGGGCCGCGTCACCGACACCGTGTCGAACTCCGACGTGAGCTTCCACGCGCTGCGCGACTATGTCTCCGGTGACGACCGCCGCTACGTCCACTGGCGCTCCACGGCCCACGCCGGCTCGCTGATGGTGCGCCAGTTCGAGGAGACGCGCCGCTCCTACGTGGCGGTGGCGCTCGACGTCGAGCACCGCTCGTGGGACACCGACGAGCAGTTCGAGCGCGGGGTGGAGGTGGCCGCGTCGCTGGCCGTGCAGGCGCTGCGCGACGAGAACGAGGTCATAGTCCTCGCCGGCGAGCAACGGCTCCCCGCCACGAGCCCTCAACGCGCCCTCGACGGGTTCTCCGGCATCGCCCGCGGCGAGCTGCCCGGCGGCGACGTCGGCCCGCTCGCGCGGCGCGTCGACCGGCTCGCGCCCGGCGTCTCGGTCGTCGTCGTGGTCACCGGCTCCGGCGTACGCGAGGACGAGCTGCGCCAGGCCTGCGCGACGTTCGGACCCGACGTGCGCGTCCTTGCGATCCGCGTCGCGCGCGGCACCCAGGTCCGCACCGTCGGCACCGTCACCACCGCCGTCTGCGGTGGCCTGCCGAACCTCGTGTCCGTGGTCCGTCGGGCGGTGGCCTGGTGAGCACCGTCCTCAACACGCGCCGCGGCTTGCACCAGCCCGTCCTGAAGGGCTCCCGCCGGCTGTGGGTGGTCGTCGACCTGCTCGCGATCTGGTTCGTCGGCGTGCTCGCCACGGCGGCCTTCTGGCCCGCGTACGGGACACCGGTGTGGCGCGCCGGGATGGGCGCCGTCGTGCTCGGCTCGGTGCTGGGCATGGTCGCCCAGACACGCCGCTGGCCGCTGTGGCTGGTCGCAGTCGGCGTCGTCGTGCTCCACCTGGGGGCGGGCGGCGCGTTCGCGATGCCGTCGTCGGCGCTGCTGGGCGTGCTGCCGACCCCGACGACGATCTCCGGCATGGCAGGCGGCGTCGTCACCGGCTGGAAGACCGCACTCACCGTCGCGCCACCCATCGGCGAGCTGGGTGCGTTGCTGGCCGTGCCGTACGCGACGCTGCTCGTCGCCGCCACCGCCGCCGGCTACCTTGCCCTCGACCGCCGGCGCGCGACCCGGGCCTGGCTTCCGCTGGCGGCCGCCGCCGTCGTCGGCACCCTCATGGGCCTGCACACGGCCACCCACCCGCTGCTGATCGGCCTCGGGTTCGCTCTCGGCGTCCCGGTGTGGACCGCGTACCGTCGCTCGTTCCTGCGTCAGGCGCTCGTCGGCCTGTCGCCGAAGGTGACCTGGCAGCGCGCCGTCGCCGGTGCGCTCGTGCTGGCCGTTGCCGGCGGTTCGGCCGCCGCGCTCATGCCGGTGCTGAAGGGGGTCGACAGCCGCCGCGTCGTGCTGCGTGACGTCGTCGAGCCGCCCGTCGACGTGCGCCAGTGGCCGAGCCCGCTGCAGGAGATGCGCGCCCAGGTCGTCGACCGCGCCGACCGCGTCCTGCTGACCGCCGACGGGCTGCCCGCCGGGGCCCGCGTCCGACTGGCCACGCTCGACGCGTACGACGGCACGACCTACATGGCCTCCAACGAGTCGTCCGACGGCGCGGGCGGCGCGTTTCGCCGCATCGGCGACAGTGTCCCCGACGCGACCGACGGTGAGCGGGCCACGGTGCACCTCACCGTCGGTGACTATGCGGGGGTGTGGCTGCCGACCTCGGGCGCGACCCGGGGCATCCGCTTCACATCGGCGCGACGTCTCGCGCTGAAGGAGCACCTCTACCTCAACCGTGACTCCGGCACCGCCGTCACCGCCGCCGGGCTGAGGCCGGGCGACGAGCTCGAGGTCGATGTGACCGTGCCGCCGACCGTCACGCCCCAGAGCCTGCGCGACGCCCAGTCGGCGCGGACGATGCTCGCACCGCTGCCACCGCTGCCCGACGAGTTGAAGGCCCGCGCGGCGAAGGCGGCCGAGGGCTCGCAGGGGGACGGTGACACCGCCCTGCGCATCCAGAACGTGCTGAAGGCCGGCTACTACTCCCACGGCACCGACCACGACTCCCTGCCCGGCCACAGCCTGTTCCGCGTCCGCCAGCTGTTCACCGTCGAGCCGATGGTCGGTGACGAGGAGCAGTACGCGGTCGCGTTCGCGTTGATGGCCCGCGAGGTCGGCCTGCCCGCCCGCGTGGTGTACGGCTTCGCGCCCACCTCGGGCGGTGGTCCGGTCGAGCTGCGGGGCCGCGACGTCACCGCCTGGGTCGAGATCCGGTACGCCGAGGCCGGCTGGGTCGCGTACGAGGCGGGGCCGCCGAAGGACCGCCGGCCGCCGGCCCAGTCGGACCCGCCGGCCAACCCGACGAACCCGCAGGTCGACAACCCGCCCCCGCCGCCGGACCGGCCCGACCGGCTCCCGCCTGACCAGACCGACCCCGAGCAGCCGGGTCAGAACGACGACCCGCGGCAGCGGACGCTGTGGGCACGCTACGGCTACTGGGTGATGGTCGTGGGTGGTCCGCTCGCCCTGCTCGCGGCACCGTTCGTGATCATCGGCGGGGCCAAGCTGCGCCGCCGCCGCGTGCGCGCCGCCGCGCCGCACACCGCAGACCGGGTCTCCGGCGGGTGGGCCGAGGTCGTCGACCGCGCCCGTGACCTCGGCGTACCCCTGTCGCCGTCGGCGACGCGCATCGAGACCGCACGCGCCGTCGCCGACCGGTTCGCCCGCTCCGCCGACGGCTCGTCCGACCCGCTGCAGCTGGCCTTCCGCGCCGATGCGACGACGTTCGGCACGGGCACGCCGTCGGTGCGCCAGGCCGAGGAGTACTGGCGCGGTGTGCGTGACGTGCTGAGGGGCATGACGCGCTCGGTGCCGGCGACCCGGCGTGTCGCGGGCCTGCTGTCGCTGAGGTCGCTGCGCTCACCCGCCGCCTGGCGCCGCGAGGCCAAGAACCGCGGGCGCCTCAGGCGCGTGCTGGCCACGACGTGGACGCGGGTGCGCACGGCCGTCGGCCGCTGATCGCCGCTCGCCGGCGATGGCCCGACACGGCCTGAGCCCGCGATACAGTCACGCATCGTGAGCACCGCCACCATCCAGCTTCCCCCCGGGCGTCGTCCCGGGCCGCTGGTCAGTCGCGTCCTGGCGGTGCTCGTCGACGCGTCGGTGCCCACGCTGACCACCGGCGTGTGGTGGATGCTCATGGGCGGCGGCCCCGTGGCCGCGGGCAAGTTCGTCGCGGCCAGCGTGCTCGCCGGCATCGTCCACCTCATGTGGGGCCTGTACGTGTGGTGGGCGGGCTCGCAGCGCGGCGCGACTCCGGGCATGGCGCTGCTCGAGCTCGAGTGCGTCGACCATCGAACCGGTGAGCCCATCGGCTGGGGCCGGTTCTTCGCCCGCCAGCTCGTGTACGGGTTCCTCGCGTCCACCGTCGTCGGCCTGCTGCTGATGCTGACCTGGCTCGTGCTCGACCCCGCCCGCCGCGGCTGGCACGACCGCGCCGGCGGTGCCGTCGTCGTCGAACGCCAGCGCCGAACCGCTGAGGTCCCCGACCAGACCACGACCGGTGAGCGGCTGCGGCTCAGCCCCGCCACCGTCGCGCTCCCGTCCCACCTCCAGGGCGGCACGAGCTTCCGGCCGGTGAACACCCCCGGCATGGGTGCCCCCGCGGCGCCTCCTCAGCAGCAGCCCGGCGGCTGGCAGCCGCCGTCCGGCCCGCGCGATGTCCCCGACTGGGGCGGACCGCAGGCACCCGCCCGGCACGACCAGGTCCCGGCCGGGCCGCCGCCGAGCAGTATGTTCTCCGGCGAGCTCGACTGGGGTGGCGGCATCCCCGGCGGTGGCTGGACACCGCCGCAGATCCAGCCCGTTCCCGACGGCCCGCCCGCCCAGGCACCCGCCAGGCCGGTCGAGCTGACCACGTTCGCCTCGGCGGAGGCCACGCTGCCGCCGCCCACCAACCTGCCGCCGCCCACCAACCTGCCGCTCGACCGGCCCCTCGTCGCCGACGCGACCCTGCCGCCCCCGGTCACCGGTTCACCGGTCTCCGAGGTCCCGGTCTCCGAGGTCCGGGTCTCCGGGGTGCCCGTCTCCGAGGTCCCTGCCGCTTCCGGGCCCGTCGCGGGGCCGCCGCCCGCCGACGCGACGACCGCCGCGCCGTTCGACGACGAGGGCACAGTGCTTCGCCAGCCGGACGGCGACGCGGCCAGCACCGCCGTACGCGCCCGGGTCACGCCGCAGTCGTGGGTCATCCTGCTCGACGACGGGCGTACGCTGCCGCTCGGCGCGGGCGTGCTGCTCGGCCGCCGCCCGCAAGCCGGGCCTGGCGAGGGGGCGTACGGCCTGGTCGACGTGCCCGACGACACCCGCTCGGTGTCGAAGACCCATCTGCTCGTCGCCGCTGACTCCACCGGGGTGTGGATCAGCGACCGCGGCTCGACCAACGGCTCGGGCGTGCTGCTGGCCGACGGGCGGTTCGTGGAGTGCCAGCCCGGCGAACGCCTCCACGTCGAGCCGGGCCAGCACGTCGCGTTCGGCGACCGGCGGCTCGTGGTGCGGCGAGCCTGACCTCGATAGTGTGCGGCCATGCTGCTCAGCGACCGCGACACGCGTGCCCGGCTCGATGCCGGTGACATCCGTCTCGAGCCCTACGACCCGGCGATGGTCCAGCCGTCGTCGGTCGACGTGCGGCTCGACCGCATGTTCCGGGTGTTCGAGAACCACCGCTACCCCCACATCGACCCGGCCGAGGAGCAGCCCGACCTGACACGCGAGGTCGTCCCCGCCAGCGACGAGCCGTTCATCCTCCACCCGGGCGAGTTCGTGCTGGGGTCGACGTACGAGGTCGTCACCCTGCCCACCGACATCGCCGCCCGCCTCGAGGGCAAGTCGTCGCTGGGTCGCCTGGGCCTGCTGACCCACTCGACCGCCGGGTTCATCGACCCGGGCTTCTCCGGCCACGTGACGCTCGAGCTGTCGAACATGGCGACGCTGCCGATCAAGCTGTGGCCGGGCATGAAGATCGGCCAGCTCTGCTTCTTCCAGCTCTCGTCCCCGGCCGAGAACCCGTACGGCTCCGAGAAGTACGGGTCGCGCTACCAGGGTCAGCGCGGGCCGACGCCGAGCCGGTCATACCTGAACTTCCACCGCACGCAGATCGACTGATGTGCCCCTGCGGTTCCGGGCGCGCGCTGGCTGATTGCTGCGGGCCGCTGCTGTCCGGCGTACGCCAGGCCGCGACGCCCGAGGAGCTGATGCGTTCGCGGTACACGGCGTACGCGACGGGTGATGAGACGTACGTGTGGCGCACCTGGCACCCGCGTACGCGACCGAAGGACGTCGCGCTCGACGGCGTCGAGTGGGATACTCCGCCAACACCAACTTCGGCATCGAGATCGAGTTCGACTCGAACAGAGACCCAGTGGCACGCGAGCTGGTCGAGCGCGGAATCCTGCAGCGCACGTTGCAGAGCGGCTACCACGCCGCCGCGCGCTCCGGCTACGCCGACTGGACGTTCGAGAGAGACGGCTCGGTCCCTTACGGTGGCGAGCTGGTCACCCCGATCCTCTCCGACACCGCCGATTCGTGGGCACAGCTCAGAGAGGCCTGCGAGGCGATCCGCGCCGGCGGGGGAGAAACTCACGGTGCCGGCTCGCACACCAACATCTCCTCCCCGGACTACACCCCCGAGATGGCGTGGCGGCTGGCGAATCTGGCCCGAGCGTACGAAGACGACCTCCACCGGATGGGGCGCACACGCCGCAGCCAGCGACACATTTCCTACGCATCCACCCTCCGCGATCCAGGACCCCGTTGGACTGCCACTGGACCGGCCGCCTACGGCAACGTCCGCGAGGCAATGATCAACCTCCACAACGTGTTCGGTCCGGCCGACCGCGCGCGTATCGAGTTCCGGTTCCCCGACGCTTCCCACGACCCCGGCGTGATGCAGGCCCAGATCCGCCTGTGCGCGGCGATGACGAACTACGTACGGACCAACGAGGTCGAACCGTCCAGGCACAGGCCGATGGGCAGCTCCCGCTCAGAAGGTTGGACCCACGACCTGATGAACCAGCCCATCGGCGAGTTCGCCCGGCACACCGAGCAGGTCCGCGGATTCATCGACCGGCTGTTCACCAGCGACCGCGAACGCATCCAGATCGCCCAGCTCTGGGGCCGCGGCGCCTACCGCAACTGGAACGGCAGCTGAACCAAACCGGCCAGGTGTCGACCCCTCCAGACCCGAAGACCCACCGCTACCGTCGATCTAGCCACCAGCTCCAGGAGAGTCCATGAGCACCCACGACCATGACCACCCTCACCACCACCACGATCACGACGGCCAGAAGTCCCTCACCGACGCGGACATGCTGGCCCAGCAGGAACGTGACCACCAAGCCTCGTTCGCCGCGCCCACGCACTGGCCCGACGCCGCCGAGATGGGCAGCACCCTGCGGTTCATCCCCGACACCGAGCAGCGCAACGACCACTCCGGGGTCCCCATCACCCCGATGACCGAGGCGGGCATGCCCTACCGCTACAAGGTCCGCCACACCGACACCGCACTCCCGGGGAACTGGTACGCCTCGACCGTCCACGAGGTGCTCGCCCTGCTGATCGACGGCTACCCGCCCCTGGCGCCGGCCAACGCCGAGCAGGAGCTCGCCACCGTCGACGCCCGCGCCGACTTCGCCCGCGGCGTGGTCGTGCAGTACGTGGTCAACGCGATGATGAACCGCGTACTCGGCGACGACGAGGCCGCCGAGAAGTGGCTGCAGCGCTCGGCATCCTTCGGCCAGGACCAGCCCGTTCTGTCCAACCGCGAGCTCGCCGCCTGGAACCACCCCGCGGTCCCGCTGCTGCTGATCGCCGAGCTGTACGACGACACCACCGCGCCGCCCGCCGGCGAGAAGCACTGGCTGCACATCAGCGACGAGACCCAGTTCCTGCACGACCTCGCCCGCATCGGGGTCCTCCAGCTCGAGGAGAACCCGTACTACACCGCCACCGCGCCGATGGAGGTCCGCGTCGGCGCCGCGCAGCCCCAGGAGTAAGACCGTGGACAAGAACACGCTCGACGACGAGACCGTGTGGACGCTCCTGGGCGGGATCCTTGTCGCCGCCCTGGCCCTTGCCCACAAGGACAGGTGGCTGCCGCAGACCGGCCGCTGGCTCCAGGACAACCACGTCCTGGCACCCCCGGGTGCAGGTGTGGTCGACATGGGCCGGCTGGGCAGTCTCGACGCTCCGCGGCTGGCCCTCATCGTCGTCACCACGGTCGTCGTCGGCGTACTCACGGCCGCTGAACGACGTCGCCGGCGTGCGCAGCTGATCAAGGATGCGCTCGACTGAGGATGCCGGGGGCTCGCTCGTAGTGGTGCGGTTCTACAACATCAAAGGTCGGCAGGAGCCCCGAAAGGGGCTATCGTCACCAGTGCGGGACGCTCATCCGCGCGGAAGGGCACCAACATTCGATCTCACCCCGTTGGAGACAACAACATGAACGTCCGAAATGTCCTCAGATCAGCCTTGGCAGGGTTGGCTGCAGCTGTACTGGTGGCAACCTCACCTATGCCTACGGCGGTAGCTGAGCCGAGCCCTAGCCCCTCACGTCAAGCAACCCCACGGGCTGGCGGTCCTCAACGCGGACTATTCTGCGGACTTCGGGATGTGGGATGTGGATATCGTTTCAGCACCGGCGACTTGGCCTACGCGTCGGCAGGGTCTCCAGCGGCCTCCGTACGGGGTAGTATTTTGGATCTGTACGGTGCGCTCCAATGGGAGAACGGCTGGTTGGGGTACCCGATGGCTTCCGAAGCGTGCGGTTTGGTGCGCGGAGGATGCTGGAGCGACTTCCAAGGTGGATCAATCTACTGGCAGCCCAATATTGGGGCCCATTTCATTCGGGGTCTGATTCGTGACAAGTGGGCTTCGATAAACTGGGAGTGGGGAAAGTTTGGCTACCCGATAACGGATGAGTTCTGTGGGCTGAAGGCGGGTGGGTGTGGCCAGCATTTCGAGAGGGAGAATGGCTCCATCTACTGGTCGCCTGAGTCCGGTGCGCATACCGTTCAAGGTCTTATCAAGGAGCGTTGGTCCCAATTCGGCTGGGAGGGCGGGGACTTAGGTTACCCGATGACCGATGAGTTCGGTATTGAACAAGGTGTGCAGCAAAATTTCCAAGGTGGGTTCCTTGTCTGGCAAGGAGGGGAAGTCTATGGTGGCTACTGGCACGAAGCAGTGGCTGTAGCTGGACGTCCTACAGCAAAGCAAATCGCTGAAGCCCGCGCTCGTCGGGGTGTGGTCACTCCAGAGATCTCCAAGCCCCTCGCGACGGCCACTCCTAGAGCTTTCTTGGAGTTCTACGCCCGGCAGTGTATGCTCTTCGGGGACCAGCATGTTCTCCACGGCAGCTTGAATTTCCCCGCCCGGAACCGAGTGGCTAACCTAAAGTGCGGTGTTCGCGGCTCTGATGGAACCGGCGGAGGTTGGGGTTGGCGCCACATTAAGCGTCGGCACTCAAAGGGTGATAGCAATCATCCTTACGATAACGGGGCCTCCAAATGGGAGGACGCCTACCAGCCTTACCTAGGGTACTGGGACGCTCGCATGAGCCTGTCGTCGTTCGTTGCCCTGAGTGAGGCAACGTCCGCAGACGTAGTTGATAACGCAGGCAAGTTCGAGGTGCGCAGGAGGGTTCCTTTGATCATTGGCGGAGACTTCCCTGTGCGAGTGGTCGTTGGAAGTCAGGATAACACCATCATCACTTCTTTCCCTGAGTTGTGATGGGATAGAGTGGAATGCTGTCAATGGAGTCCGGGTCGCCGGTGCCGTCGCGCATTATCGGAATCAGGCGCCCCTTGCGGACTGAGTCGTACAATTCATTTAGGGTGAGTTCTGCCCTGTGGCCTGGATTGACGTCAGTAATATTGTCTGTGCGGAATTCTGTAACCCAGCCTGTCGGAGTGCTAAAGAATAGCGATAAAGTGTCATCAGTGCCAACTTGGCCCCTCTTCCATGTTAGTCCTTTAGACTTGAGCCAGCTGTGATCACACCGGTCCCGGATAAGGCGAAGCATTAGATCCGAAGGGTCTTCCCAAGAGAGGTCCTGAATGCTGGTCCAGAGTTGGGCCGCGTAGGAGTTCGATTCAAAAAGGAAGCGTTCTTTGGGGGAGCATCGAGCTTCGACCTCCCAGCGAACCCCTTCGTTCCCTTGGGTGATTGCCACCCAGACGTCCACGTCCTCCCGTCGAGTTGCGGCCAGGCCTGTAACGAGTGGAACAACGCGGGTTTCGGGAGTGGCCGCCCACATGTGGTAGGCAATATCTCTTGCTGGCGCGGGGCCGCGGGACGGAAGCAGATTACTGGGGTCAGGTCCATCTGTTCCTGTGATGTTTCTTCCATTGATAATGACCGTTGCCTTCGCGGTTGCCTCGCCTCCGTAATTTTTTGCGACGCGACTTCGCGGTTGGATAACTATGGAGAATGAGTCAAATGAGGTGGGCATGTACTTCCCTCGTGGGTCGGTTAGGGACGGGTCTGAATGTCCTCCGAGACTACCGCTGGATTTGAAGAGCCCTCTCTGTGACAGCGGTTAGTCCTGTCCTCGCTCGCGCTGGGCTCGCCAGATCTCGTCGACGTAGACGCGGGTGTGGTTGGTGATCTCCCCCAGGCGGGCCTTCGACACGTAGCCCTCGGCACCGCGGGCGGGCACGTCACCGATCACGGTCCGCCAGGCGAGGTCTGCCTGGGTGGCTGCGCGCTGGGTCTCGATGCGGCGCTGTGTGGCGTGGGCGACGACGAGCTCGAAGTCGGCGGGGTGGAGTGTGAGGGTCAGGGACTCGGGCTTGGTTCCGGTTACCTCGAGTAGGCGCCAGCCGAGGGTGTGGAGCTGGTGGCGGGCCCACACGAGGATCTGGTCCTTGGTGGGTTTGCCGGCTCATCCCAATCGAGGGTGGGTCGCGGGGGTGGCGCGTCGGTCTCGGGGTAGGCGTCGAGGTC
>NZ_BAAGXC010000019.1:0-72088 GCF_054780035.1 Mariniluteicoccus endophyticus
CAACTACATCGCCCGATGCCTACTCGAGACCGGCGGATTCAGAACCTACCCTGCTTTGGGATGAGCCAGATAACACGATGGATGCACCAGATTCTCGGCGAATCGCTTGGAAGGGACTTCAATCGAGGTTCGCCATCGGCGCCGCCTTCCTGACTTCCTCCATTCTCGCGCTCGGTGTCGTTCCGGCACACGCCTCGGTAGATCTCACATGCGGGCTGAGGGCATCCGGGTGCTACGGGCACAATGGCGGCACCTCCATCTACGTCGGCCCTGTCGGAACCTATAAGGTGCGAGGCGCCATACGAGACCACTGGGGCGCTCGCGGCTGGGAGAACAGTTCGCTTGGATTCCCGTACAGCAACGAGTTCTGCGGGCTTCGTTCGGGGGTTGTGGCACCCGGTTCGAGCGGGGTGAATCAATCATGTACTGGAGTCCACAGACGCCTGCCAGCTTCGTGAGAGGTCTGATCGGACAGAAGTTCGCATCGCTGGGCTGGGAGCGCAGTCACCTTGGCTATCCAACCGGAGACGAGTTCTGTGGCCTCACCCGCGGAGGATGTGGAAATCACTTCCAAGGTGGAAGCATATATTGGTCCTCCTCGACCGGCGCCCATATCTCGCAAGGACTGATCCGCGACAGGTGGGGTCAATTGGGGTGGGAGAACGGAATATTGGGGTACCCCCGGACGGATGAATACACCAAGGACGGCACCATCTTTCAAGAGTTTGAGGGTGGATGGCTGGCCTGGAGCGGCGGCGATGTGTATGGCGAACCGTGGATGGATACCCGCGTCTCGTCGCGTCTCGGCACTGCCACTACCGAACAGGTGGCTAAGGCACGTAACGCCGTCGGCGGCTGACACGACCAGGGGGAGCGATCTCAGTCTTGAGTTCGAGGCCCCCGTCACGACGGCCCAGACGTCGATCAGTCTCGGTCCATCGTAGGCTCGCATCGCACGCACAAGCGAGGCACAGGAAACGCACAGGGGGCGTTCCTAGTTTCGAGTCATCACCTCGAGCCATGGAGCCCCGATGAACGAACAGTCCCGTTTCAACCTCGTCAGCCGCCGCCGCATGCTGGCCCTCGCCGCGTTCGGCGCCGTCGGCGCGGTCGTCGGCTGCAGCAACACCGACAGCACCGCGCTGTCGACCCCGAGCTCGGGGGCGACCACCGGCTCGAACCCGTCCACGCCGTCGGCCACGGCCAGCCAGTCGTCGTCGGCGAAGGCCACCGCAGGGACGGGCGGCACCCAGCTGCCCGCCTCGGCGAAGGCGGCGATCTCGTTCACGTTCGCGGCGTCGTCGTCGGGCGGCGGCGGCCGTGGCGGGGTGAAGAACCCCTACATCGCCGTGTGGGTGGAGGACGCCAACGGTGCGCTCGTGAAGGCCATCGCCGTCTGGTACGAGCAGGGCAAGGGCGAGCGCTGGCTGCCCGACCTCAAGCGTTGGGCGTCGGTGTCGGACAGCTCGACGACCGCGACGGGTGCCACCCGCCAGGCGGGCTCCTACAACCTGCAGTGGGACGGCACGAACGACGCGTTGACGCGGGTCGCCGCCGGTGACTACTACCTCTGCCTCGAGGGCGCCCGCGAGCACGGCCAGTACGAGCTGATCCGCGAGAAGGTCACCTTCGGCACGTCCGCGTTCGACAAGCAGCTGCCCGCCAGCGGTGAGCTCACCGCGGCCTCGCTGCGGTACACCGTCTGATGACCGCCACGGCCGCCCCCGCGCGCGCGACCACGCGTACGCCACGGAAGAAGAACCTGCTGTCGCAGAAGGCGATCCGCCAGATCCACCTGTGGACGTCGATGGTGAGCCTGGTCGTGGTGCTGTTCTTCGGCGTCACCGGCATCACGCTCAACCACCAGGAGTGGACGTTCGGCACGCAGCCGGTGCGTACGCAGGTCACGGGCACGCTGCCCGCGACGTTCAAGAACTCGTCGGGCCAGGTCGACTTCTTGGCCGTGGCGACGGCGATCCGCGGCCAGCAGGACGTGCGCGGCGAAGTGACCGACCACTCCGAGCAGAACGGGCAGGGCACCATCACGTGGCAGGGCGCGGGCTATGTCGCCGACGTGCAGTTCGACGAGGCCACCGGCGAGTACACGTTCACGTCGACCACCGACGGCTGGGTCGCGGTCATCAACGACCTCCACAAGGGCCGCCACACCGGCACCGCGTGGAAGTGGGTCATCGACGCCTCCGCGGTGCTGCTGGTCGCCGTCGCCGCGACGGGCCTGACCATCACGTTCCTGATCCGTACGCGGGAGAAGCCGCGCGGCCTGATCCTCGCCGGCATCGGCGGCGTGCTGACCCTGATCGGGATCGTCATCTCCCTGAGGTGAGCCAGGCCAGGGCCGCCTCGGCCGCGCGTACGCCACACATGCCGTGGACGCCGGCCCCCGGCGGGGTCGACGCCGAGCACAGGTAGACCCCCGGCACGCCCGTCGCGTACGGGTCGAGCGCGGGCCGGGGCCGCAGCAGCAGCTGGGTGCCAGACGCGGCGCCGGCGCCGATGTCGCCGCCGACGTAGTTGGCGTTCTGGCGCTCAAGGTCGGCCGGGCCGGCGACGTGGCGGGCGACGACGCGCTCGGTGAACCCGGGTGCGAAGCGTTCGATGCGCGCCATGACGAGGTCGGCGGCCTCACCGGGCCAGCGGGCCGGCACGTGCGCGTACGCCCACACCGGATGGACGTCGCCCACCGAGCGGCCGGGGTCGGCGAGGTACTGCTGCGCGACGAGCATGAACGGCTCCTTCGGCATGCGACCGGCGACGACGTCCTGCTCGGCCGCGGCGATCTGGTCGAGGGTGCCGCCGACGTGGACCGTGCCGGCGCGGCGGGCGGGCTCGTACGCCCACGGCACGCCACCGCGCACCGCCAGGTCGACCTTGTACGCCGCTGCTCCGTGCCGGAACCGGCGGTACGCCTTCGCCACGCGTGCCGGCTGCTCGTCGCCGAGGATCCGGGCCGCCGCCGACGGGCTGGTGTCGAGCATGACGATGTCGGCGCGTGCGTCGTTGAGGCTGCGGACCTCGATGCCGCTGGCGACGATCCCGCCGAGCTCTCCGAGGCGGCGGACGAGCGCGTCGGTGATGGCCTGCGATCCGCCCACGGCGACGGGCCAGCCGCCCGCGTGGCCGGCGGCGGCGATGAGCAGGCCGGGGGCGCTCGAGAACGGCGCACGCAGTGACCCGACGGCGTGCGCGGCGATCCCGCCCCACAGCGCGCGGGCCTCCGGCGTACGCCAGCGGCGGGCCAGCACGGTCGCGGGCAGCATCGCCGACGCGCCGAACCGGGTCATGGTGAGCGGTCTGCGGGGTACGCCGACCACGGGCCGGTAGACGTCGGCGGCGACCGCGTCGAAATCCTTGGCCAGCGGCCCGAACAGCCGCTGCCACGACGGCCCGTCGAGGCCCAGTCCAGCGGCGGTCCGGGGGACGTCGCGCACCAGGGACGCCCCACCGTCGTCGAGGACGTGGGCGAGGTCGACCTCGGGGTGGGCCCACGCGATGCCGGTGAGTCCGAGCGCGCCGCCCGGCCGGAACGCCGGCGACGTCACGCCGGTCGGGTGGACCGCCGAGCAGGTGTCGTGGACCAGGCCGGGGACGGTCAGCTCCGCCGAGCGCGCGCCGCCACCGGGGGTGTCGGCGGCCTCGAGTACGCACACCCGCAGCCCGGCCTGCGCCAGCGTGATGCCGGCGGCCAGACCGTTGGGTCCGCTGCCGACGACGACTGCCTCGCGCTCTGCCATGCACACCATTGTCCGCATATGCGGGGCACACCTCGCATGACAAAGCACACGTCTCCACATGCGGCGGAGCTCCTCTTCGACGCTCCGGTGTGCGGTTTGTCATGCCGATCGGGGACATCCGTCATGACCGGGGTGGACGTCCGGGCGGCAGGCTTGGCCCATGTCCACCTCATACACCACGGTTGTCCGCCGCCTTCCCGTCGCCCGTCTCGGCTGGGCGGCGCACTACCTGCTGCGCGTCGGCCTGGCGCTGTTCCTGTTCGTCTACGGCTGGTCGAAGGTCTTCCTCATCCAGATGGGTCAGCCCGACTTCGGCGACGCGCTGGTCACCCACGGCGAGATGAGCCCGATGGGCCTGCTGTGGCGATGGATGGGCTATTCCCCGGCGGTCCAATTCCTCGCGGGTGCCGCGGAGGTCCTCGCGGGCACCCTGATGATGTGGCGGCGCACCGCCGGCATCGGCGCGCTCCTCGGCGCCCTCGACATGGGCATCGTCTTCGGGATGAACCTCGCGTACGACGTGCCGGTCAAGCAGCTCTCGCTCGCCCTCACCGTCGGCTGCGTGGTCGTCCTCCTGCCGTACGCGGCCCGCTACCTGCACGCGCTGCTCACCCCGGCGCCGCTGCCGCAGGGTGTGGTGCCGACGGTCTTCGACGGCCGGGTGGGCCGGGTCACCGACGTGCTGGCGGTGCTGGCGGCGGTCGGCCTGACGGCGGCCACGGGCATCGTCTGGTGGACACAGATCGGCAGCCGGGCCCCGGTGTCGACGACGACCGCGCTGACCGGCGTCCACCGCGTCGTCGAGGACACGGCGACCCCGGCCGCGCAGCTCACGAACGACACCCGCTGGCAGCAGGTGTCGTTCGGGCAGTGGCGCGGCGCCCGCGGGTTCCGCATGGCCGTGCGCCAGGCCAACGGCGACCTGCGGCTGGGCACCTATCGGATCACTGGTCCGAGCACGGTGCAGGTCGCCCTCACCCCGCCCCAGAAGGGCGACGTGCCGGTGAACCGGCCCGCGGCCGACACATGGGACCTCACGTTCGAGCCCCAGCCCGACGGATCGGTACGCCTGCGCGGCGCCGGTCAGGACCTGCGGATCCAGCCCGACCGGGAGGGCCGCTACCTGTTCGACCGCGAGTTCTCCTGGGCGCCGCGGATGCCCGTCAACCGCTGAGCCACCGCCAGGCGGGCGAGGCCAGGGTCGAGCCGTCCGGGCGTACGCGCAGCCAGGCGAGGTCGGTGACGGCCGCCGCCTCGACGTCACCCACGACGCCCAACCAGGTCGCGGCGGCGTCCGCCTCCGCGCATGTGTCGGCCAGGACGGCAACAGAGGCGACGTGCTCGACGGGCCGGGCGGTGCGCGGGTCGACGACGTGGCCGAACCACGTCTCCCCCACCCGGAACCCCCGCCGGGCGAGGCCCGAGGACGCGAGCGCGGCCCCACGCAGCCGGACGGCGCCCAGCGGTGCGGCGTTGTCGAACGGGTTGTTGGGGTCCTCGACGGAGACGGCTGTCTCACCTCCACCACCGTGGGCGAGGTCGCCGCCGGCGTTGACCACCGCACCCGCGAGACCGTCGACGCCCAGCGCGGCTTCGAGCGCCCGGTCGACGATCCACCCCTTCGCCAACGCATTCACGTCGATGCCCGAGCAGTCGCCGGTGACGACCACGCGCCCGCCGTCGACCCGGTAGGGCAGGCTGTCGAGCGCCAGTGCGTCGAGCTCGGCGGCGGACGGTTCCACGCCCTCGGCCTCGGCGCGGCGCCAGCGGTCGACGACCACGCCCACGCCCGGGTGGTACGCGCCACCCGACCGCCGGTGCCAGTCGGCGCACAGCGCCAAGACGGCGGTCAGCTCCGGCCCCGGGTCCACCTCTCCGCGGCGCCACCGGCAGATCTCCGAGCCGGGGTCGTACGTCGACAGCAGCGGGGTGAGCCGCTCGATCTCGGCGACGGCCGCCGCGTACGCGTCCTCGGCGACGGCCTCGGAGCCGGCGTACGCCTGGATCTCGACGACCGTGCCCATGAGCGGTTGGAAGACCGCGGTGTGCCAGCTCAGCTGGACCACTGGCCGAGGTAGAACGTCTTCGCCCACCACAGGCCCACGCAGACGGTCGTCACGAGCCAGGCGATGAGCGCCAACCCCTTCACGGCACGTGTCGACTCACGCAGCGGGCGACGGGCAATGGCCTCGGCGGCGATCAGCCACACCGGGAACCACAGCAGCACGGCGCGGTTGACCGAGAACAGCCAGTAGGACGTCGAGAACGCGAGCACCTGGACGGCGATCCACGCGGCCTCGGCCCACATGCGGCGGGCCAGCAGCCAGCCGGTGGCGAGCAGGCCGACGACGAACGAGATGACCTCGAAGCGGAAGATGATCGCCCAGCCGGGGTGGTCGGCGTAGCCGCCGGGCTTCACCACGGGCCAGGTGTTCATGATGGACTGCCACGGCCACGTCCAGCCGCGCGACCAGCCCGCCTGCTGGGCCTCGTTCCAGGCGTTCCACGAGCCGGTCAGCGAGTGGAGATAGACCATGTACGCGGCGATCACGCCCAGCGGCAGCAGCAGCCACACGCCGCGCTTCAGCCATCCCACCGCACGATCGCCGATCGTCTGGTCGTCGTCGACCGGCCAGGTGAGCACCATGATGCCGAGGGCGAAGACGAGGAACAGGCCGGAGACGCGGATCGAGGCGGCGCCGGCGGCCATGACCCCGGCGAGCGCCCAGCGGTCCTCGCGGGCGCGTACCCACGCCCAGAACGCGAACGCGCAGAACAGCGCCTCGGTGTAGGGGACGAACGTGAACACCATCGTGGGGGCGACGAGCCACAGCGCGGCGGCCCAGAACCCGCCCAGGCGATAGAGGGCCCAGGCGGCGAAGCCCGACGCGACGAGCGAGACGAGCATGCCGCCGGCGACGGCCGGGATGCCGACCTTGGTGAACACCCACAGCACCATCGGCAGGCCAGGGAAGAACGCCATGCGCTTGGTGTCGTCCAGGTAGCTCTTCTCGGCGATGGCGACGTAGTGCTCGACGTCCCAGTTGGAGAAGATCTGCAGGAAGGTCTTGTCGGCGGTCGTCGCGATCACCACCACCGCCACCACCAGCAGCGCGAGCCGCGAGACGAGCCAGACGCCGCCGACCCAGCGCAGGCCCGCGGCGTCCGCGCGGCCGATGTCATCGAGGCCGGGGCTCACCACACCGGGCAGCTGGCGCCGGGGCACGACGTGCAGGTCGCCGCCGAGGAACGCGAGCACGCGGCCGCGCAGGGCCGTGGCCCAGGAGGTGTCGGAGGCACCGTCGAGGGGGCCGCCATGGGGGTCGTCGACGTACGCGGCGGCGGGCAGCACCTGCGTACGCACGACGTCGCGGCTCGGGTCGACAATGTCGCGGGCGACCTGGACGAACAGGTAGAGCTCCGTGCCCAGGCGCAGCAGCGTGGCCAGCTGGTAGAGGTTGTCCTGGCCGCTGGGGTTCTGCAGCAGGCTGCCGAGGTGGGCCCAGATCGCCATGAAGTAGACGACCTCGCCGAACGTCCAGATCGCCCAGTCGCGCCAGCGGGGACGGGCCATGGCGAGGAACGGCAGGGCCCACAGCACGTACTGCGGCGAGTAGACCTTGTTGGTCAGGAAGAACGCCAGAAGCAGCAGGAGCATCACCGCGCCGATGCGCGGGCGCTGCGGGGCGAGGACGACCAGCAGCGCCACGACGAGGCAGCCCAGCGCGAACGATCCTGTCGACCACAGGTTCAGGTCGGTCATCGGGGCGCCGTTGAGCACGCCGAGGTACCAGATCGAGCCGAAGTCGCCGGCGCGGTCGGAGTTGAACGTCCAGAACGCCTTCCAGGCGGCGGGGGCGCCGATCATCACCGGCAGGTTCGCCAGCGCCCACGCGAGCAGGAAGCCGCCGAGCGTGGAGAGGAACTGGCGTACCTTCCCCGAGCGCAGGCACAGCAGGAGCAGCGGCCCGAGGAGGAAACCGGCGTACAGCTTGGCGGCCATCGACAGGCCGAGCGCGACGCCTGCGAGTGCGGGTCGGCCGCGTGCCCAGAGCATGAACCCGACCGCGGTGAGGGCGATGGGCAGCATGTCCCAGTTGATGAGGCCGGTGAGGAAGACCGACGGGGACGCCACGAACATCAGCACGTCCCACTGGCGGCCGAGCGAGCCGCGCACGTGGGCCCAGATCGCCACGAGGAACAGCGCGAACAGCAGCACGACGTTGACCGCCATGAACATGTTCTGGGCGTCGACGAGCTGCTGGGAGTCCAGGCCGGGGCCCTGCGGGGCGCCGAGGAGCTTGGCGATGCGGCGGGCCAGGTCCATGAGGTAGCCGGTGCCGACCGGGTACTCGAGGACCTCGTAGCTGCCGCTGTCGAAGTAGGGGACGTTGCCGTCGGCCAGCCCACGCCCCGGGTAGAGCGGGACGATGTCGGTGTAGCACTGCAGGGAGTAGGGATCCTTGCCCTTGTCCCACGACACCTGGCGGCACGGCAGGTAGCGGATCCATGCGACGAGCCACGACAGCGTGCCGATGACGAGCGCGACGATCGTCGGGTTCCACCACCGCGAGAGTGTGGTGCCGGCGTGGCGGCCGGGGAGCCCGCCGACGAGACGGGTCGCCATGCGGGCGAGCGGCTCGGCCGGGGTCGCCAGCGCGGCCCGTGGCCGCGTCGACGGCGCGTCGGCCTGCGTCAGTTCAGTCGACACCTGTGGTGGCCCCCTTTCTGGCGGCCCCAGCCTAAGGGGTCGAGGGCACTGTTGCCGCCTGGCTGGAGGCGGCCCGCTGGGACGCCCCGCGGGAGGCCGGTGCACGGGAGGCCGGCGCCTGACTGGCCGGGGCCTGGGTCGGCGCCTGGGTGGTCGGCTGCGGAGCCGCCTCGGTGGGCGGTGCCTGGGTGGTCGGGGCGGGCGTCGCCGCGGGCGGCGGGGTCGCGGCCGTGGACGGCGCCGCAGTAGTCCTCGGGGCCACGGTCTGGTCGGGTGCCGACGTCTTCTTGGGGCGTACGCCCTTCGACTTGTTGCGGTTCACGAACGCGGGCGACTCGAACCTCAGGACCTTCTGGCCCTTCGTGGCGGTCTCCATGTAGTCGGTCCACGTCATCGTGGGGTACGTGCCGCCGAAGAAGGTGTTGTCGCCGGGGCGGGCGTACGGGTCGAGGTCGTCGGTGCCCTGGTCGCCCGCGACGTACATGACGGCGGTGGTGATCTGCTTGGTGTAGCCGACGAACCAGCTGGAGATGACGTCGTCGTCGCGGCCGGCCGTGCCGGTCTTGCCGGCCACGGGGCGGCCGAGCTCCTGGACGCGCGAGCCCGTGCCGGACTCCTGCGTCACCGACTGCAGCGCATAGGTGACGTCGCGCGCCAGGTCGGGCTCGAACGCCTGGGTGCCGGCGGTATCGGCCTTGTAGATGGACCGGCCCGAGGAGTCGAAGACCTCACGGACGACGTGCGGCGAGATGTGCTTGCCGAGGTTCGCGAACGTCGAGTACGCCCCGGCCATGCCCACGGGCGACACCTCCGCGATGCCGAGCGCGATGCGGGAGGTGTTGGTGTCCCAGCCGGGCCCGCGGGGCGCGCCTGCGTCCTGGGCGGCCTGGGCGACCTTCTCGGGTCCTGTCCGGTCGGTCTCGGTCTTCGAGCTCGACATCTGGACCGTCAGGTCGACGAACGCGGTGTTGATGGACTTGGCGGTCGCGTCGATGAGGTTGACGTTGCCGTACTGCTCGGAGAACTCGTTGCGGATCGGGACCTTGTCGCCCTTGGGCGTGAACGTGTCGCCCTCGAACGTGTCGTACAGGTCGAACCCGTCGCGCAGGCCGGCGGCGAGCGCGAACGTCTTGAACGTCGACGCGGTCTGACGCGGCGTCGTCGCCCAGTTGCGGGCGTTCTTGAGGTAGTCGGCGCCGCCGTAGAGGGCGATGACCTCGCCGTTGGCGTTGTCGACCGACGCGAGGCCGCCGTGCAGCTTCGCCGGGTCCTGCTTGCGTCGCGAGGCGGCCTGCTCGGTGTACTTCTGCACCGAGTCCACCGCCGCCTGCTGCGAGCGCGGGTCGAACGTGGTGACGATCTTCAGGCCGCCGCCGGAGATCTGGGCCTGGCTGAGCCCCTTCGCGGCGAGCTCGTTCTCGATCATCTTCATCAGGTAGCCGTTGGTGCCGGCGTACCTCTGGTTGAGCGGGACCTCGGGGAAGTCGGGCAGCTTCTGCGCGTACTCGGCCTGCTGGGCCGGGGTGATGGATCCCATCTCCGCCATGCCCGCGAGCACGTAGTGGTAGCGCTCCATGATGCGCTGCTGGTTGTCGGGCTGCGACGGGTCGAACGCGCTGGGGTTGTTCAGCACTGTCGCCAGGAACGCCGCCTGGGGCACGGTGAGCTGGGCGGCGTCGACGTTGAAGTACGCCTTGCTGGCCGCCTGGATGCCGTACGCGCCACGACCGAAGTAGATCGTGTTGAGGTAGCCCTCGAGGATGTCCTCCTTCGGCATCTCGCGTCCGATCTTCACCGCCAGGAAGAGCTCCTTCATCTTGCGGGTCATCGTGCGGTCGGAGGTGAGGTAGAGGATCTTGATGTACTGCTGGGTGATCGTCGAGCCGCCTTGCAGCTCGCCGCCGCGGGCGATCGTCCAGGCGGCGCGGACCATGCCGCTGACGGAGATGCCCCGGTCGCTCCAGAAGGTGCGGTTCTCGGCGGCGATGGTGGCGTCCTTGATGGCCTGCGGCATCTTCTCGTAGTCGATCGACTGGCGGTTCTGCGACGAGAAGTTGCCCATCTTCGTCGTCCCGTCGCGCCAGTAGACGAAGGACGTGTTGGCCTGGAATTCGGCGTTCGGGTCGGGCAGCTTCGTCTGGTTGTAGGCGAGGGCGATCGCCCCGGTGCCGAGCAGCAAGCTCAGGCACAGGCCGATGACACCGAACTTGAGGGCGCGTGTCAGCCACGCCCGCGTGCCGGTCTTCTTCGGCTTCGAGGCGGGCTTCTTGCCGGGCGTCTTCTTCTGGGCGCGCTCGGCGAGCTTTCCGTTCGCAGTCTTCTCGGATCCCGTCACGACGATCCAGCGTACGTGTCCGATCCTGTGAATCCGCGGAGAAAAGCGGTTCGGGGATGATCGTGGACCCAGGTCGCAGGCAGAATCTTGACGTCTGGCCCGTGGAACGACTGGCGAAGTGGCACCTTCGTACGGCAGGGTCGACCTCGCGAAGTTCAACGCCAGGAACGGAGACCACAGTGAGCACCAATAACTACGGCGGTTCGTCGCCCTACGGTGGCGGTGACCAGCAGGGTTACGGCCAGCAGGGCGGCTACGGTCAGCAGGGTGGCTACGGTCAGCCGTCCGCCAACGACCCCTACGGCCAGCAGTCCGAGGGCGGTTACGGCCAGCAGGGCGGCTACGGCCAACAGGGCGGCTACGGCCAGCCGTCCGCCAACGACCCCTACGGCCAGCAGTCCCAGGGCGGCTACGGCCAGCCCAGCGCCTCGGGCAATGACGCGTACGGCCAGGGCGCCAGCGCTTACGGCGGCCAGCAGGCCGGTGGCTACGGCCAGCCGTCCGCCAACGACGCGTACGGCCAGCAGACCGGCGGTTACGGCCAGCCCAGCGCCTCCGGCAACGACGCGTACGGCCAGCAGTCCCAGAGCGGCTACGGCCAGCCCAGCGCCTCCGGCAACGACGCGTACGGCCAGCAGACCGGCGGCTACGGCCAGTCGGCGACCAGCGACTACGGTCAGGGCTACGGTCAGGCCTCGTCGTCCGACCCCTACGGCTACGCCGGTCAGGGCGGCCAGGCCGCCTACGGCTACCAGGACCCGAACTCCGGCGGCATGGCGGCGTACGGCCAGGCCGGCTACGGCCAGGCTGCGGGCCCGCGTCCGCCGATGGGCTTCATGCAGGCGGTCAAGACCTACTTCGCCAACTACGTGAACTTCTACGGCCGCGCCGGCAAGGGCGAGTTCTGGTGGCCCCAACTGCTCAACCTGCTCGTCATGCTGGTCACCTACCTGCCCGGCTACGCGATGATGATGTCGGCCGCTGCCAGCGGTGAGGCCCCCGGCGGTCTCGCGACGCTGTTCCTCGGCCTGTACTCGATCTGGGCCCTGGCGACGCTGCTGCCGAACCTCGGCGTCACGGTCCGCCGTCTCCACGACACCGGCAAGTCCGGCTGGTGGTACTTCATCTCGCTGGTGCCGTTCATCGGCGGCATCTGGCTGCTGATCCTCCTGATCGGCGACTCCGACCCGTCGGGCTCGCGCTTCGACAACCCGGACGGCTCGCAGCCCAAGATCGCCCAGTGATCTCCCGCTGCCCCGGCTCAGAACGGCGTCGCCCTCGGGGCGGCGCCGTTCGTTCGTGTGAGATGCTCTTCGGACTCCGGCAGACGGCCCCCTGATGAGGCATCGTCTGGGGTGAGCGCACGGGACGGAGAGACCCATGACGAGCCCGCACACCTTTGGCCAGCAGAGCCCTTATGGCCAGAGCCAGCCCTCTGCCGACCCGTACACGCCCCAGCAGGGCTGGCAGCAGCCGGGCCAGCCCGGCGCGACGGTCCCCGGGATGCAGGGCATGCCACTCATGCGCCCGCCCATGGAGATAGGTCAGGCCTTCAGTGCGTTCTGGAAGAACTTCGCGGTGTTCAACGGCCGCGCCGGCAAGGGCGAGTTCTGGTGGACGGTGCTGATCGGGCTGGTACATGCTCGTGCCCATCATGAACATCGTCTGGGCGATCGAGGACTCGAACCCCGCCGGTGCGCGCTTCGACGCCCCCGACGGCTCGCAGCCAGCGGTCTGACGGTTTGCGGCGTACGCGCCGGTGACCTAGGCTGGATCACCGGCCGTACGCGGCCAAGGGGCTATGGCGCAATTGGTAGCGCACCTGCTTTGCAAGCAGGGGGTTAGGGGTTCGAGTCCCCTTAGCTCCACGTAATCGGAAATGTTCGAACCCTGCCCCGCGTGATCGCGGGGCAGGGTTTGTTCGTTGTGTGGGCTGGGATCGCTGGCGAGGATCGTGGCGATGGCCTGCTTGGGTGTGATGGTCGCGGTGTCGTCGTCTTCGAGGGTGATGCGGTCGAACAGTGCCTGGTTGAGCATCCGTCGTTCGGCTGGTTCGGCCTTGGCGTAGAGGTCTCCGAGGTCGGTGAGGATGGACAGGATCGTGTCGAGTCCCACCTTGGCTTTGTCGTAGGTCGTCGCCAGTTCGTCGAGCCGGGTGGTGATGGCGTGCAGGCTGGCGCGGATGCGGTCTTGCTCGGTCTTGAGCAGGTCGATGGTGATCGCGTCGGCGTAGTGGGCTTGCAGGAGCTTGACCTGTTCGGCTTCGAGCTTGGCCTTCTGCGTGATCAGGCTGGCGCGTTCGTCGCTGGATGATGCGGCGAGGGCGTCGAACACCTGCCACAGGACGTTCTTGATCCGGGCCGCGTCGTCGTCGGTGATGCTGATGCGCTGGTAGGCGGCTTCGATCCGGTCTTCGACGTGGCAGGCCAGGAGCGAGGTGCGGCGGCAGTCGTTCTTCTTGAGCCGGCGTCCGGTGCAGGTGAAGTAGTCGTAGGTGACGCCTTGGTGGTTGCGGGGGCGTTCGAACATGAGCCGTTTCCCGCAGGCGCAGTAGATCGTGCCTTTGAGGTAGTGGTCGTATTTCTGCGGCTTGTCGCCGACGAGGTAGTTCTGCCGCAGGATCGCCTGCACTTGCTCGAACGTCTCCGGGGTCACGAGCGGCTCATGTGTGCCGGGGTAGGTGACCTCTCGGAAGGTGACGATGCCCTGGTAGTACGGGTTGGTGAGGATCTTGTGCAGCAGCTTCGTCGTGACCGGCCGGGCGGGGAACGACGGCGTGGGCCGGGTTGCGAGGCCTCGGGTTTCCAGCTCCGTCGCCAGCGTCGCGAGGGAGTAGTTTCCGGTCGCATACCCAGTGAACGCATAGCGGATCAGGTCGGCCCGGTCGGGGTCGGTCTCGATGGTGCGGACCTCGTGCCCGAGCCCGTCGGTCGTGCGCACGTTGAGGTATCCGATAGGTGCCTTGTGCGGGGTGCCGCCGATCGTCGCTTTCTGCACGAGGCCCTTGGTGACCTCCTGCGCGAGGTTCAGCGAGTAGAACTCCGCGATCGAGGCCATGATGCCGTGCATGAGCATCCCGGACGGGGACTCGTCGATGTTCTCGGTGACGGACACGAGCGTGACACCGGCTTGGCGGAGCGTGGCATGGATGATCGCATCATCGAGCCGGTTACGGGCGATCCGGTCGACCTTGTTGATGATGCAGTACCGGACCGGGTTGTGCGCGAGGTAGTCCAGCATCTTCTGCAGCGCCTTGCGCTGCGCGGTCTTCGCGGACTCACCGGGTTCGATGAACTCCTTGACGATGACCGCACCAAGCTGATCGGCCTTCCGCGCCGCGGCCTCGCGCTGCGCGGGGATGGACAGGCCCTCTTCGAGCCCGTTACGGGTGGCCTGGTCCTTGGTGGAGACCCGCAGATAGGAGATCGCGGGGACCTTGCCGTCGGTCAGCGGCACGTCGGTCGTCTGGGCCAGCTGCCCAGCGAGAGAACGCAGGGCCTGCATGTCCAGGCTGGCCGGGAGGTTGAGGAGCGTCATGATCGTGACTGCCTTTCGGGCTCTCACTCACCCCGATGCATCGGGATGAGTGCGGGCGCCGTAGGGCTGTCACAAGAACGGGTGGGAAGGCCTGCCGAACCGCGACGGGTTCGGGCGACGGATGGGGTCGAACCGGTAGCGCCCGTGATGGGCGTACAAGTTGATTCTACCGTTCGGCGTTTAGCAGGTGCCGCAGGGAAGCACCGGCGCGGCCAGCGTCAGTGTTCGTGTCGGCGTGGCGCAGGGCGACGCGGATGAGGACTTCGGCGACCTTCTCAGCGTCGATGCGGTCCCGGTCGGTGAACACGACCCGCAGGTTCCGGTCCGCTGCCGGGCGTTGGGTCTTGCGTTGATAGTTGCGCACCATGATCATCACCGCCGGTCACTGCTCGTGGTCGGGGTAGTGCTCGTCGAGCCGGGAGTAGAAGGCGTCCTCGGCCGCTTGCTGGCGGGCGACTTGCTCGATCACGAACGCGACGAAGTCGGCGCGCCGGTCGATGATCGGCGTCTCCTCGACCGATGGTGCCGGAGGTTCGCCGGGCCATGCGGTCTGCCTGCTGGGCCGGTCGCGGTCGAGGCGGGTGCCGGCGGTGGCGACCCAATCGCGCAGACGGTCTCGGGTCGCGGCGAAGTCGCGGTGCCAGCCGTGCGGGGCGGAGGCATCCTGGTCAGGGTCGTAGGCGGCGAGCCAGTGCAGGTGCAGCGCGGACAGCTCCCATTGCAGCTCGGGGTGGCGGTGCCAGTACGGCGGGATCACCGACGCCGGGAGAGCGTAGGTGTGACGGAGCCATTCGACCCACCGGTTCAGGGCGAGCCATTCCTGTTCCAGGTCGTGCGCGAGCAGCAGATTCCAGTTCACCGGCCGCAACTGCTCAGGCACATCATCGCCCGGCCCAGCCGGGTCGAACCCGTCCGCATCCGGGGTCGGCCAGTCATCGTCGTGGGATGCCATATCGTTCACCAGCCCTCACAGCGTCCGGGCGGCACGGTCGCGGCTCGGCTGCTCAACGGCGGGACCATTGAATCCGGCTGAGCGGTTCTGCTCGGCCTGGCTGGCGAGCTGCGAGATACGGCGGGGCGTGTCGATCTCGTAGTTCATCCGGGCAATGTCGTGACCGAACCGGTTCGCGATGAACTCGACCTCTTCGACTCCCGTGGCCGGGTTGGTGTTCGGCTTGTCGTGTCCCAGCCCCATGAACCAGTCCAGCTTCGCGAGCTTCTGACTGCCGTGGATCGCGGCGCCCTTGAACGCGACGACATCATGGAACGTCGTCGGCAGCTTGGTCCGTGACCCATCGGGCCCATACCGGTAGTGCTCCTGCCCGGCCTTGAAGTACAGACGCGGCTTCCCGTCGTAGTACGTCAGCTTCGGCTCGGAGGCGACGAACCCATAGAACGCCTTCTCCATCTCCGGTGCCGGCGCCCCCTGGTCCGCTGGCTGATGCTGTGGCTGCGTGCTCATGGTTCCTGCTCCCTTGGTGCCGGGGCCGCATCAGACGTGCGGCCGCTGTGGCAGGCAGGTGCACGACGACACCCAGCAGCTGCGCACTACTCAGCACCCGGTGCCGGGCGTTCCAGGAGGCGTTCGATCTCGGCCCGGGCGCTGGTGAGCTGGGCGGCGTCCGTGCGGGAGGGCCAGGGTTGGAGGTCGGCGACGATCGGTGGTGCGGCGCGTAGCAGGACGATGGCGGTGCCGAATGGGAGGCGGCGGATGCGGTCGGGTGGGAAGATCGCGATCCGACGCACGGAGCGCTGGTTGGAGCGGGAGCCGTGGTCGCCGAGAGTCACAGTGTCGGTGAGGTCGTCGCGTTCCCCGATCAGCGTGGACAAGTCCTGCAAGTCCTTCGAGTTCGAAGCACCGCCGAGGATGATCTTCACGATCGAGGCGTCCCAGATCGCGCCGGCCTGGTTCTCCGACCACTTGTCGCGGGCTTGGGCGAGGGACTGCAGCACGGGCATGGTCGTGATCCCGGTGCCGCCGCCTTCGGCCATCAAGGTCGGAAGCGACGGCAAGGGCGCGAGGTTCCCGATCTCATCCAGCGCGAGCAGCAGCGGCGGGTCCAGCCGCGCACCAGGCGACCGGGCTGCGAGTCGCCGGGCCGTCTCGACGAGATCTTCGACGAGCGCGGCAACGAGCGCGGCGGACGCGCCAGCCCCGGCGCCAGTCGCCAGGAGGTAGAGCGTGCCGCGGTTCCGGATGAACGACTCCGGATCGAACCCCTCACCATCGGACGGCGACACGGCGTCGAGCACCCGCGGATCAGCGAGCGCGTTCAACGCGAGGGAGACGCCTTGCCAGATGGAGTCGCGGGTACGGGGGTCGGCGTCGAGCATGGATTCCAGCGAGTCCGCCCACCCGGTCGCGGCGTTGGGGTTGCTGGTGAGGATGGCGACGGCTTCGTGGGCGGCGGTCGGGTCGAGCGTCCACCGAAACAGCTCGGCCGGCGACCGGTGATCGAGCGCGGCCGCATGGAGCAATGATTGGAGCGCGACTCTCGTTTTGCCTTCCCAGAATCCGCCGGATTCGACTCCGCCGGCGGACAGGCCGGTCGCGGAAGCGAGCCCGGTGGCGCGGATCATCGCCGTCAACGGGTCCTCACACCCGCGCACGGGCGACCAGCGCATCCCCGCCGGGACTCCCTCAGCAAGATGCTGGGGATCGAACACGGCGACCGGCCCGATCTTCTCCCTCGCGCGGAGAGTGGCGGTGAGGTTGTCCGGTCGGGTGCTGGTGGTGACGACGGCGCCGGGGGCGTCGAGGATCGCCGGGATCACGACATGCAGCCCTTTCCCGGAGCGGGGCGGGCCGATCAGCAGCAGCGAGTCCTCAACCGACGCCCACACCGACCGGCCCTTCGACGTTCCGAGCCGATACCCGACATCCCCAGCCGCCGGATGTTCCAGGGACGGCCGCAGGCTCCCGGCCCGTCGGAGCAACGCGGTCTCGGAGGCGGTGGCGTGCACGTCGTGACGGGTCGCGACGCCGGCCGCGTTCCTCGGGTCGAGCTCCACGGCGCGGGTGTGCCGACGCAGCCGCATCCACACCCACCCGACCCCGCCACCCAGCCCGCCAAGGAGCAGGGCGGTGATGATCCAGTAGACGACCGGGTTCAGTTCCGGCGCGTCGAGTGCTCCGCCGGGGTCGCCCGGCCGAAACAGCACCCCGACCCCAGCGCCCGGCCCCGATGTGGGTTGGGCGGTGTCGGTGAGGAACGCGGTCACGGAGCCGGCACCGCGCAGGATGAGGGCGAGGCCGAACAGGGCGACCAGGCCGATCATGAGCGTGTTCGTCAGCTCGTCGCCGAAACTGCCAGCCTGCCGACCCTGCGGACTGCTCACGCCAGGCTCCTCGTGACGACCCGGCCCGAGACATGCCCGACCAACAGCAGCGTGCCGTCCGCGCCGGCGGTGAGCTGGTTCGTATCCAGTAGGGCGCGGGCGGTGCCGTCCGGGCCGGCGTCGGTGCGGGTGAGGATCAGCGCGCAGGAGATGTCCTCTCCGGGAACGAACCCGTCCCCGGTGATCTCCACCAGCACCGGCTCGGCCTGCCGCCTGCGCCGGCCCGCGCGCGACTCCGCCATCGGCTCGGGCACTTCCGGCTGAGGTGCGGTGCGGCGGGGCCTGGCGGCGAGAACCTCGGTGAAGGTGCTCCCGTCGACCTCGTGCACCTCGACGCGGATCGCCCGGGTCCGATCCGCGCTGGCGTGGTCGATGATCTGCGGGAACGACGCCCGCGTCCACGCCGCCTCACCCGGCTCGGGCTCGTACTCGGTGCCGTCGATGGTCGCGGTCATCGTCCCGTCCAAGGCGACGGTGAGCACGACCAGAGGCAGATCGACCGGAACGGGTGCGGGTTCAGCATGATGGGTGTTCATGCCCGTCAGGTGCACCCCACCCCACCGAGCGGAACTCAGCCCATGCGGGCGGTGGTGTCGAACAGTTCCAGCTCTCCGGGGTGCAGCTGGTGCTGGACGACGAAGGCGCGTTCCTTGATCCGCCACAGCGCCTGCCCCGTCCCGAGCGTGGGCAGGAGGGATCGTTCGGTGCTGGTCAGGCCGAGGGATTTCGCGGTGGTGCCGAGCTGGTCGGATTCCTGCCGCAGGATGATCCGGGTTTCGGCGTTCGCGAGCAGCGAGTTCGCCAAGGCGCGCATGGCGGAGCCCTCATCGCCGACGTTTTCCATGTCGGAAAGTTTGTGGAAGATGAGGGCGTTGCTGATGCCGTAGGCGCGGGCGAGCCGCCAGTGCGCATCCATCCGCTTCAGCAGTGCCGGCTGGGACATGAGCCGCCAGGCCTCGTCGTAGATGCACCACCGCTGCCCGCCCGCCGGGTCCAGCAGCGCCGCCTCCATCCACGCGCTGGAGCAGGTCATCAGCACCGAGATTAGCGTGGAGTTCTCCGTCACCCGCGACAGGTCGAGCGACACCATCGGCAGGGTCGGGTCGAACTGCTCAGTCGACGGGCCGTCGAACAATCCGCTGAGGTCGCCGCCGACGAGGCGGCGCAACGCGTGCCCGACCATCCGCCCGTCCTCCGCCAGCCGGCCATCGGGATCATCCGTCGGGCTCAGGAGGTGGTCGACGATCATCGGCAGGATCGGCACGGTGTTCTCCCGCACTGTCGCCGACAGGGCCGTGTCGATCGCGGTGTGCTCCAACGGACTCATCGGCCGAGTCAGTACCGTCTCAGTGAGCGCACCGATGAGGTCGCGCCGTCGGGAGGCGACCATCGACGCCCACTCCGCATCCGACAACCCGCTGGGCCGGTAGCCCTCATCGAGTGGGTTGAGGCGGGTGCGCAGCCCGTGGCCGAGCACGATCGCCCGCCCGCCGACCGCCTCGGCGACCGCGGTGTGCTCGCCTTTCGGATCACCGGGCACATACACGCGGCGTCCGAACGGCAACGACCGGGTGTAGAGGCTCTTGATGAGGGAGGATTTGCCGGAGCCGACGATGCCGGCGATGACGAGGTTCGGGGCGGTGATCATGCCGCGCTGGTACAGCACCCACGGGTCGTACACGAACGAGCCGCCGGAGTAGAGGTCCTGGCCGACGAACACGCCGTGGGCGCCGAGGCCGCCTTCGGCGAGGAACGGGTACTGCGCGCCGAGGGTGGCGGAGGTGTCTTGATGCCGCGGCACCCGGAACCGGCCCGGCGACCGCAGCGCCGCCAGCCCTGCTTCGCCTGCCCGGGGCAGGTACTGCTGCGCACGTCGTGCCGCCTTGTCCGACTCGGCTTTCGCTTTCGCGGCGGCCATCTCGCGTTGGCGGCGTTCGGCCTGCAGCTTCGCGGCGGCTTGCCGGCGCTGCTTGCGCAGTCGGCGGCGTTCCGCGGCGGGGGCGACGAGGACGGAGGTGTGCAGGGTCTCCCGCTCGGTCCGGGTCACCGTCCCAGCCCCCGTTCCCGCTTGACCGCTTCGACACCGGGATGAGCGAACCACGACGTCCCACCTGTTCGGCCGGATTCCTTCCGGTCCCGGGACGGCGCAGCGGTGCCGGGTGACGAGCAGGACACCAGCAGCTCCGGACCGTTACGCCCCACATCCCGCGACGGCCGGGCGGCGGTGCCGTGGCGGTACAGGGCGAACTCGCGGCGGGCCGTGTCGATGGTGAGCGCGTACTTCCCGGATTCGAGCATCTGGACACCGGGGGCGGTCGGGAGCGCGTCGAGTACCGGCCCGTCGTCGCCGTGGTCCCACTGGACGAGGTGATCGATCGCATCGACATGCCCGAGCGTGGTGAGGATACCGAACACCCGATCCGCCGCCGGACCAGTCACCCGCGTCACCTCCACCCACCGCGCCTGAGCTGCCGCACTGGTGGCCGCGTCGCCGTCGAGCGGACCGATGCCGTTGACCGCTGCCGACGCTGGCACCGGGGTGGTGTCGAGGCGGTCCTCGGCGGGGATGGTGTGCTGCCGGTACAGGGCGACGTGCCCCATCGACGGGTTGTAGACCATCCGATACCCCGCAACGGTGGCGTCCAAGTCCAGCGGGCCGGTCGGGAGCTGGTCGAGGTCGTAGACGTGCCCGTTCTCCAACGCCGCGCCGGTGGTCTCCTCTCCGTAGTCCCACCCCTTCAGGTGTTCGAGTCCGGCGTCGATGCCGTGACGGTCGATGAGGTCGAGCACCTCGTCGGCGTCCTCGCCCTGGAGGAACACGACCGAGATCCACCGCCGCCCCGTATCCACCTGCGCTCCATCAACGCTCGGGGCGGGCCAGGCGATACGGCCCGCGTGTTGGGAGGCGGTGTCGAGTCGGTTCTGCACGCCGGCGAGGACGGTGGCGGCCTGGTGCAGCTCGTCGGCCGCATCCAGTGCGGTCGATGCGCCGATCAGCGCGTTGCCGTCGTCATCGGATGCGCGGGTGTGGTGGGTGATGTGGGCGTTCGTGAGTTGGTCGAGCACCTGGCGCAGCGACCGGACCCCGGAGATCAGGTCGCCGATCACCGGGTACAGGTCTTCGGGATGCTCGAAGGTGTGGGTGGCGTGCGCGAGCCCCCGCAACGCTTCGGACGCCTCTGCGAAGTCAGCGGCGGGATCGTAGAACGTGGGCATGATGCTCCTCCTGGTTGCGGTGTGCCCAGGAGGTGCGCGATCCACGTCGTTTGTCAGCTGTCCCATCTAGCGTTGACCATGTGAGCGAAGACCCTGTTGCCGAGAAGCATCATCAGACTCTGCGCCTATTCAAGCGGCGTGCCGAGGACATCTTCGGCTGCGAGCTGGCCCAACGGGAGGACGCGCTCAAGCTTGGTCAGCAGTTCCACATGAACTTCGTGGTGGACAAGCGAACAGGCTCATCGGGATTTCGCGACTTCCGTCAGGTGATCGCGCCCAAGGAACAAGTGGCCTATGCGCTCACGTTGATCCGGCCTCTGACGCTGACCAAGAAGGGCGACCGGCTCGCGTGGGTCACGGTGCTCACGGCGCTGGAGTTCTTCTGCCCGAGTGAGCGGGCGGATATTCGCCAGAAGCTCGAGGAGCTCCGAGGATTCTGGACGAGCTATCCGGCGCGCCGGATGCGCATCATGCAGGGTCCAAGCGACCCCGCAGTCGATGGTCCTCGGGTCGATGCGTGGGACAACGAGATCGCCCGGAAGTTCCTCTATGGCGACCTCGTCCACGGCGACGACAATGCCGAGCTGCTCGATGCTCTTGGTGACGATCAGGTCGTGTTCTCCGCGAGCGCGATGGCAGCCGACGGCTTCATGCTCGTCAACAACACATACCAAGTTCTGCACTGGATTCGTCCCGACATTGCACCGAACGATGCCCACTTCTCTCGGCGCCTCCAAGAAGCCGGAACAGAATCAGACACGTCGGCATAGCGGCAGTGCGGCGGCCGTGAAGGCGGCGGCTTGCTGGCCGACGAGGCGGCGGGTCTCGCAGGAGGCTTGGATCGCGGCCTGCTCGATCTGCGACACTGCCGCATCCAGCTCCTCGATGGTGGGTGCGCTGATGGAGATGAGGCCGGTGACGCGCAGGAGGCCGTGGCCGGACGTGAGGTCGGCTTCCTGTTGGAGGACGTCGGTGTATTCGGCGGTCTGGGAGGCATCTTCGATCTGCCCGATCTTGCGTCGCTGCGCCGCATCCGAGATGTGCTCGACCTTCTTCTTGCGGATGTCGCGCACCGCCTGATCGGTCCGCAACGGCGTGTAGAGCAGCGAGAACGCACGCTGGATGCCGGTGGAGAGCAGGACCGGGGCGAGGAACCCGGGATACACCATCGAGCGGGGCCATTCACTGATCCACAGCACCGCGTGATGGCCGGTGTCGGTGCGCAACCCGGACCAGGTCTCGGTGACCGCGACCGGTCCTGCGGTGGCGAGTGACTGGCCGAGTTCGCCGTGGCGTTCCAGGGTGGGCGCGATCGCCGGGTCATACGCGGAGCGGAGGATGACGGCGATCTTTCCTGGGGTGAGCCACCCGGACGGGGCGAGGTCGGCGGCGCGGAGGGCGGCGGTGAGGGTGCCCATCTCTTGCCGGAGCACGGCGGATGCGCCGCGCAGGTGTCCGCCGGCGGTGCGGATCTGCCGGGCCGCGGCCTTCATGTCCAGCGACAGGGAGATGGTGGTGGCGTGGCGTTCCCCGGCCGGCCCGGCCCGGTCGATGAGTTCGGCGTAGGTGGTCGCCGCCCACGAGTCGTCGGCGGTGCCGTGTTCGGCCCACCATTCCGCGAGTCCTGTGCCGGAGTCTGGGAGGGTGCGTTCGAGGACTTGGAGGGTCGCGATCCGGCCCGACCGGCACACTGTCGCCAGCACTCGTCCCCAGGAGGTGACGCGGCGTTCCTGCTCTCCGGGGTCGAGGAGCACGAACGCCGGATGACTGACTTCGCAGATCACGGTGAGAGTGGCGTGGTGGGGGTCGTGGATCATGCCTGCCCCGGTCTCGGGGTCGGTGTATTCGCGCAGTCGGGCCATGTCGCCGGGTAGGGCGAGGGTGCCGGCGGGGCGTGGGGCGACGATCCGCCGCCGGTACAGCAGCTGCCCGCCGGTGGCCCGCCACCCCCACCACGCCACGACCGGGACCCATTCCACGATCGGACGGCCCGCTACGGGAATCCAGGTGAGCGCGGCGGAGAGCACCCAGACGGGGGCGGTGTAGGCGATGAGCATCCCGCCGCCGGCGTAGAACGCGCCGACCAGGGTGAGGATGCCGATGCCGAGGGTGATCAGTTGGGTGGTGGACAGGCCGAGGATGATGCCGCGGCGGGAGAGCCGGGAGAATTTCACCGGCGCCACTTCGCCTGCGCTCCTGCTGGTTTCGGTGCTCACGTCGGTTCACTTCTTCCCGTAGTCGGGGTCTCGTTGACCGGTCTGCCGGGTGGGGGCGGGTTCGGCGCGGAGGGTGCGTTCGGGGTGGGTGTCGCCGGCGGCGGGGTCTGCCCTGTTCCGTCGCTGGTGGGTGTGTTCTGGTTTGCGCCGTCGGCGGCGGCTTCGGCCTGCCCGCCGATCTCGGCCCCGGCTTCGGGGCCTGCGGTCGCGGCTTCCTTCACGACCTCCGCACCCAGCACCACCGCCGCTGCCGGGCCCACCGCGGCAGCGCTACCAGCACCCGCGCCTGCACCTGCGCCGGTACCTGCGGCAGGGGTAGCGCCTCCGCCGGGTGGTGGTGGCGGCGGTCCGCCACCGGCGCCACCGCTCCCGCCGCCGTGAGGGCCGTCCTCGCCGTTGCCGTCGAGGACCTTCTTCGGCTGCCCGCCTTGTGGTTTCGAGGGCATCGGGACGGGCCGGTTCATGGCCTGTTTGGCGTCTTGTTCGGTGCCCATCTGGTTGTAGATGTCGAACCCGAGGAACGAGATCAGCCGGTACACCATGTAGGGGGCGAACGCGGCGATCGCGAGCATCACGATCCCGGTGATCGGCTCGGTCACCGCCTGCAGGTCGGCCTCGATCGGGGTCGCCATCTGCGTGATCGCGATGAGGAACACCAGCACCAGCACCAGCTTGGACACGATCAGCGCGAGCAGGAACGCCGCCCACTTCCCGACCCATGACCGGGAGATGTCCCACGCGGACCCGGAGAACGCCAGCGGGGCGAGGATCACCACGATCAGGATCAACGCCTTCCGGATCAGCAGCGAGAACCAGACGATCGCGACCGCGGCGATCATCAGCCCGGCCAGGAAGATGCTGATGATCGCGCCGACGCCGGGGGCACTGATGTTGATCCCGGCCAGGCCAGCGGCGAGCAGGGCGATCTTGTCGCCCATCGTCTCGGTGGTCTCGCCCGCGGCTTGCACGATCCCGATGCACAGCTGGTCGACGATCTCGAGCGCGAGCGTCGTCAACGTGATCACCACGAACGAGCCGAGGATCGCTTTGCCGGTGCCGAGGGCGGCCCGGGTGAGGGCTCCGGGGTCGCGGCGGATGAGGCCGAGGATGAGCTGGAAGCAGAAGAACAACAGCGTGACGAACACCGCGATGCCGAACACGAGGTTGTAGACCGACACATAGCCGTCGCCGGTGAGATCGACCAGGGTGGTCGAGTCGAACACGGTCCACATGGTCTCGATCAGCCAGCCGGCCGCCCCGCCGAGGGCCTGGGCGAGCCAGTCGAACGGCGCCGAGATCAGGCTGGCGGCGGCTTCACCGGCGGTGTCGCAGACCGTTGAGATGACGGGGATGTCGCACACGCCCATCACGACCACCTCCCTTCCGAAGGCACGAGAAGAGAGACGGGTCAGACGGCCTGGCCGACGTTCCAGAAGAAGTTCACCAGCGTCACCGCGGCACCGCAGATCACCGCGGCACCGCAGGAGATCAGCACGCCGAGCTTCCCGCGGCCCGACAGGTGCGGGTTGGAGGAGTTCGAGCCGTACGCCCACACGATCGCCGAGACGATCAGGGCGAGCACGGCCAGGATCAGGCCGACGGTCATCACCGCGCCCACGATCGTGCGCAGCTGTTCGATACCGGGAAGACCGGTGCCATTAGGGTCGATGTCGATCACAGCAAAACTCCTCAAAACGCGGGCGGAAGGATGGTTCTGCTGGCCAGGTGCACACCGATGCCCGTGGGATGTCCGTGGCCGCCGATACGCTGACGGCGTCGGGATCTAGGCGGTAAGGAGACGGGTTGAGCAACGAGTACAGCGAGGACTACCTCTCACGGCTCCGGGACGCGGTGGAGCGGTTCGAGGCCGCGTTCGAGGCGTGGATGGCGACTCAGGTCGAGTCGAGCCACATGGAGTCCCGCGGGCTCTTTCCGACGGTGTGGGCCAAGGAAGGACAGGACGCCGATGCTGTTCGTCGTCTTGAACTCGATGTCGCTGAGGCGGCTGGCCTGGCTGCGCGGGCCGTTGCCGTCACCGGGGCCTACATCGCTGTCGCCGGGCTCGGGATGATTGACCCGATCTCGAACTGGTCGTTCATGTCGGCACCAAAAGCACCGCTCGCACCGCGCGATGTCCGCATGACCACGGCGAACGTCAAGGGCCGCCTCGACGCGATGATCATCGACGCGGCCTCCGCCAGTGACTCCGACCTGCCGAAGTTCGCTCCCGCACAGTTCCATCAGGTCGTCTGGGCCGGCGCCGCGGCGCATTGGACGACGCATCAGTACCGCGTCGCGGTGCGTGAAGCCGCAGAAGGGTTGACGATCCACTGGAAGCAGAAACTGGGCCGCAACAACGTCGACGACAGTGTCTTCTGGCAGCAGACGCTCTCGCCAGGGCAGGCGGAACCAGGGAAGCCGAAGCTTCGCTGGCCCGGTGAGGACGGCGACAAGACGGTTCGAAGCATGCGGGGCGGACTGGAGCCTCTGGCGAAAGCACTCAATGGGCTTGCGACCGGCTTGAACCTCACGGTCCGCAACGTGACCACCCACACGCGGGCCGAACTGAGCGAGCAAGAGGCGATGGAACGCCTCGCCGCCTACAGCTACCTGGCACGCATCCTCGATCAGTGCACCATCGACCGTGGCGACGACTTCGAGCCGGAGTCAGAACCCGTCTAGAGCTGGCCGCCGAGGCTGATGAGCCAGTTCACCCAGGCGACGCCGGCGCCGGCGAGGATTGCGGCGCCGAGGGCGATGAGGACGCCGGCGCGGCCTTTTCCGGCGGCGGAGTAGTTGCCGGTGGAGGTGGCAATGGCCCAGATGATCGCGGAGACGATCATCATCAGCACGGCGATGATGAGCACGATCATGAGTGCCGCGCCGATGACCTGTTTCAGGTCGCCGATGCCGCCGAGGCCGCCGAAGTCGGGGAACACGTCCATCAGGCGGTCCCTGTTTTCACGGTGACGTGGAGGTGGTCGTAGTGTCCTCCGGTCACATCGCCGGGGTCGTGCATGCCTCCGCCGTTGTAGGGCCGCCAGCCTTCGTCGTTGCGGGTGAGGGACCAGATTTCGCCTTGCCAGATCAGGTACTCGACGCCGAGGAGCTGGGCGTGTTCCTGCATCCAGTCCACGGTCTGCTGCCCCGCGGCCAGCTGTGCGGGGTTCGGGCGTTGCCCGATCTGGTTGCCGAAGGTGATGTCGCAAGCCCGCCCCAACGGGTGCTCGGACTTCGATCCGGGGCGGGGTGAGTAGCAGGCCCAGCCGGTATCGGGGAACGCGGCAGTGGCCTGCCGGTAGAGGTGGAGGGTGCGGGCGGTGATCTGCCCGTCGCTGGTGGGGTCGTCGACGAGCCGGTCAGGGTTGCTGTCGTCGAAGGGGTCCGGCGCGCCACCGGGCGCGGCGGTGGTGCAGTTCTCGGGTGGGCCGGTGTCGGCTTCGGGGAGGTCAGCGGCGTCGTGGTCGTTGAGCCACTTCGCCGGGTCGATGGCTTCGTTGTTGGTGCCGCCGGGGCGGACCTCGAAGTGCAGATGCGCGCCGGTGGACATGCCCGAGGAGCCGACGTCGCCGATGTGCTGCCCGGCGGTCACGGTGTCGCCGGGCTGCACGTGGATGCCGTGCTCCCACATGTGCCCGTACGCGGTCGCGACGGTCTGCCCGTCGAGGTGGTGTTTGATGACGATGAGTCCGCCGTAGCCGCCGGAGAACTCGGCGACGGTGACGGTGCCGTCGCCCGCGGCGAGGATCGGGGTGCCGTCCGGGGCGGCGAGGTCGAGGCCTGTGTGGAACCCTTCGGGGTCGCCGGTGATCGGGTGCACCCGCGGCCCGAAGTCGCTGGTCTTCACCCAGGTGCCCTCCGGCAGCGGGAACACCACCCGCGACGACCCTGTCGGCGCCGCTGCGTTGAGCACCGGAACGGCACCACTCCCACTGCTGGTGGTGAGGGCGTCGAGGATGGTGGTCGCGACGGGTGCGTAGTTGTCGTACCGGTCGGGAAAGTCGGACACTTCGACGGCCTGCGCGGCCTCGCCGTGGCCGAGCTGTTCCCAGCCGGGGATGTCGAGCAGTCCCCGCGGGGACGGGTAGTTCGGGCCGTCCGGGCCACCGAAGAACGCCCGCACCTGGAACTCCGGGTCCATGAGCTCTTCGACGGTGCCCCACCCGGACTGCGGCCGCATCTGGAACAACCCCAGACTGTCGTGATCTGAGCCGTCGCCGTCGTTCGGGTAGTCGCCGGATTCGGGGTAGGTGCTGGTGTTCGCGAGCTGCTGCAGCGTGGACTCGGTCAGTGCAGCCATGAGTGCGATGTGCAGGCCGTCCCGGTTCACCCCGTCGATCCCGGAGCCGATCTCGATGATCGTCGCGGCATGGGTGAGCTGCTGCTTGTTCAGCGTGAACGCCTCCCCGTCACGGGTGGTCACCGTCAACGAGTCGGGAACATCCCCGACCGTGAAACCGCCGTCGACCGTGCAGGAGGTCGTGGCGGCAGGATTCATCAGCAGCCCCACCGCGACGAGGCCGATCGTGGGGCCGAGCAGCAGGAGCAGGATCGCCGCAACCGCGAGTTTCTTCATCATCGGAACACCGGCCGGCTACCGCAGCGGGTTATCCAGCTGCGACAGCCGCAGCACATGACACCCCGCCGGTCGCTCATCACCCGCAGTCGTGCCCGGCTTTCCGCTGGGGCTGGGTGTGGGGTCGGGTGGGCAGCGGAGGAAGATCGTGAACGCGACCTCATGGTCGCTGGTGACGGGTTCGTCGTTCCAGATGCCGTCGCGGTGCCGGGTGCCGTCGATCGTGTACGCGGTCGTCCCGGGGGCGAGCTGGCCCGGCCGTGCCTGCGCGACGGCGTCATCCCAGGCGTCGGGCACGGTCGCGGTGTCGATCGTGAGGTGCTGGGTCGTGCCGTACTCTCGCAGCCCGGTCCAGGCCTCTCGGGTCGGCAAATACAGGGCGATGTCCGCAGCGAGGCCGGCCTGCTCTATCCCGGTCGGGTCGCCGGCATCCAGGAGCACGGTCGTGTAGTCCAGCGGCATAAACCCCGAGCTGGTGTCCCAGGCGAACAGCGCTTCGGAGAACCCGCGAGCGAACTCCTCCGGATCGCTACTGTGCGGCACCGGCGGAATCCGGACCGGTGACGTGCCGCCATCCGGCGGTGCGGTCGCGGTGGCTCCGGCCTCGCCGGGGCTCGGTGTCGGGTCGGTGTGGGGGCCGGTGACCAGGCCGTAGATGCCGACCCCGGCCAGCAGCAGGAACACGACGCCGACGGCGATGACGACGATCAGGCGGCGGCGCGGCGAGGGAGCACGTGAAGTCTTCATACCCGCCAGGTGCACCCAACCGCCCCCAGCAGTAGAGCGGCCGGTGGTCAGAGGGCGCGCAGGTGCCGCACCCCGGCCCCGTCATCGGCCACCCCGCCACCACCGGCGCCGGTGTCGGTGTCGGGGGTTTCGAGGGCGGCACGGAGCTGGTCGGCAAACGCGACGCTGCCGTCGACGACGGTGAGGAATGCGGTGACCTGTTCCGGGGTGAGCTCTGCGGCGAGGATGTCGGCGTCGTAGTGGGTCCACCAGGAGTCGAGTTCATCCCAGATGAGCACGAACCGTCGCGTCGGCCACACCCCCTCAAGCGGTGTGCTCGGCAGGGTTGGGGTCTTCTTCTTGTTCTTTGACTTGGCCTGCTGTGCTCGGGCCAGAGCGGCCCGGGCGAGGTCATCCAGGTGCGCGTCGCGGTCGGCGTGGTGCTGGTCGATCAGCGCGCGGGCGCGTTCGTAGGCGGGCTGCACGGGCCCGCCCTCCTCAATCGCCTGAAGCTCGGTGTCGAGCCGTTCGCGCACGCCGGCGGGCAAGGACTCGTCGGCGGCGTGATGTTGGAGGTAGCCGATCTTGTCCAGCGTCTTGTACGACGCCGCTCCCGGGATCATCCCGGCGGCCTGCTCCCGCGTCTTCCCGACTGGCCCCGGATCTGAACCGTCTGACGGGGGTGGAAATTTTCCACCCCCGTCAGTTCCGGGCTGATTCTCGGCGCTGAATCGGGTCGCGGTCTCACGCTGCTTCGCGTCCTCGGCGAGAAGCTGCTTGAGTTCGCGGTAGAGGGTGGCGGCTTCGAGCTGGGTGAGGGGCTTGGCGAGGGTGTGGTCGTCGTGCTCGGCCAGCACATGCTCCAGCTGGGTGGAGATCCCGGGCCGCACCCACACGTTCACGGTCCGCCAGCCGAGCTGTTTGATCGCGGCGAGGCGGCGTGCACCGCACACGAGCACCCCGGTCGGGGTGACGGTGATCGGCTGCAGCAGGCCGCGGTCGCGAATCGAGGCCACCAGGTCGTCGAGGTCGCCGATCTCGGTGCGGTGCCGGGGCCCGACCTGGATAGAGTCGACGGTGCGTTCCATCTCCACGCTCATGACCACTCACCGCCCTGCTCATTCCCGCACCCGAGATGGGGCTGCGAGGGCGATGGTGAGCACGAGGTCGTCGTCGCGCAGGAGCAGTTCCAGGGTTTCTCCGATCATCAGCCGCAGTAGGACGCCCCGGCCCGCGCTCGTGCCCGTAGCGGCGGGGTGCGGGTTGCCGAGCAGGACCTTCAACAGCCCAGACCACGAGGTCTTGGGCAGGTCGAGGAGGTGGCGGGCGTACGTGTCGCGGCGCAGGTTCTCGAACGTCGTATGCCGCGCCCCCGTCCGGGCGAGCACGCCGCAGACGTGCTCGATGCTCTGCCGCGCCACCGGCTCCGCCCAGCCGAGCAGCACGAACAGCCGAACCGTCTCATCGACCGCGACGGTCGCCGACGTCGAAGCGGCTGGCACCTCCGCCACACCCGCGTGGTCAAGTTCAGGGTCGGTGGCGGGGATCTGGAAGGCCGGGTGGTAGTCGGTGAGCGGGTTCTCCCGGTCGGAGAATCGTTCGGCGTCGTGGAAGACCGACACGTGCGGGCGCCGGGCTTGGTGCACCGAGCAGAGCAGGCCCTGGGCGCGGTCTTCGGCGATGCAGGTGATCTGCACCGCCCGCGTCACTACCGCCCACGGATCGTTCGCCCGCCGCGCGGACGGGGTGCGCATCACATCGAACGCCGCCGATGCCGCCTCCCACGGGTCCAGATGATGCTTGCGGGCCAGGGCGGCGTACTTGTCGGCGGCGTACCGCATCAACTCCTGCGCGACCGGATCACGTTCCCAGGCGCCGGCACCGGCGGCGTGCAGTCGGTTCAGCAGGGCGCGCAGCCCGGCACTGGTCGTGAAATCCTCCGCCGCCCAGGCCCCGGACGTCGACTCAGTCGGCTGTGCCGGTGCCGTCGAGTGCGGGTGTGGATCGTTGGTGTTCTGGGTGGATGTCATGGTGAGGGCACCTCCTGCGGGGCAGGTGCGCTCGGTCTCCCACGACAGCGGGGCCGTGATGGTGGACATGCTCATGCACCGCCATCAGCTCATCCCGACCGCATCGCGCTCGGCCCCCGACCTCCCGGCCGGGCCGCGCCCGAACGCTGTCACCGGCGGCAGCCGCCGCGCCCGCTCGCCAAGCCGCGACGCCCCGGCACGGAGGCCGGTACGGGTCTGCTCGGCCAGGTGTGCCTGGAAGTCGATCGCGGACCGGGCCACCCGTCCTGTCCCGCGTGCCAGCAGATCGGACGGGCGCACCCAATCCACACCCCGCGCTCGCGCCGCCATGCCGCCCTCGGCCAGCGCTTCGGCGTCATCGGTGCGGTGGATGTCGGCAGCCTGGACTGCCTGCGGCACCACCGGCTCGCCCGCACTCGTGCGTGCGTCCGGTACCTCTGCGGCCGCCGCGTCGGCGTGACCGTCGGGCACGGGGTCCTGGTGGTGGCTGTGGTCGGTGTTCATGATGGTGTTCCTTCCGTGATCGCTCCGGCCGGGTTGGCCGCAGACGTAGAGGAGACCGCCGCCGGGAGGAGGTCGCCCTCCGGTGGCGGTGTCGTCGTGGTGTCGGGCAGGCGTGCGAACCAGCGCCCGACCGTGGAGGCGTGCACACCGATGTCGGCGGCGATCTTCTTGTTCGACCACCCGGCCTCTCGCAACGCCAGAGCACGTTCTCGCCGCCCCGCCCCGGGAAGTGACGGCCCAGAGCCGTCCGGCTGGTCGGGCGGGTCCGGCGCGGTGGGAATATCGGCGTGAACGGCCCATACAGCCGCGGCTTCGGTCGACGGGACGGCCGTTTCCGGGACTTCCGGACTCGGGGTCTCGTCAGTGGCCAGCTCGGTAGCGCTCGACAGGTCTGACGGTGATGTCACCGCGGCGAGGGCCATTACCTCCGGAGGCTCTGCCGCGATCTCCCGGCGCATCGAGGTCGCGGGTGCAGGGGCTGTGGAGCGGATCAGGACGACGGTGAGGTGGGTGGAGGCGAGCAGCACCAGCGGCGGGACCGCGGCGACGATCGCGGCGAGCACAGCAGGGATCGTGGAGTCGGCGGTGACGAGGGCGTGGGCGGCGTTCGCGGTCACCGACACCAGGGCGCCGGCGATCAGCAGCGCCCACGGATACCACGCCGCCGGCTTGCGGTCGAGGGCGACGACTGCGACGGTCGCGACGACGATCAGCCCGTCGACCAGCAACGGCCACACCCACGCCTGCCCGACCGTGATCCCGGAGCGGGCGGCGAGGTCGGCCAGGGCGATGAAGGACAACCAAAACGCGCCGGCCGCGATCCCGATCGTGCCGGTCGCCGCCGAGACGACCGCCCACCCCCACCGCGCCTGGCCGACCATCACAGCCCCCGCACCCGAACCCACGACGCCGCCGCCTCCGGCGCTGCGAACCGCGACGGCGAGGATGCGGCCGACGTTGGGCTGCCTCGGGAACCACCGTGCACGGTCCGATAGGCGGAGCGGATCGTGGTCACTGCTTCGCGTTCGCTCAACCCGGCATGCCCGGCAGCGGCGGTGAGCACGTCGAGCGCATCGGACGGGACGACCTGGTGCTCGGCGAGCTTGCACGCCGCCCAGAACAGCCCGTGGTTGCGTTCGCCCTCCTGCCGCCGGGACACCCACGCCGCCAACCGCGACATCTCCGCCCCCGACCCCGCAACGCTCCGCGCAGGGCGACTGGCCGGCTCTGGTCGGGGATCGAGGAAGTCCCGCAACCGGGCCGCATCCACCGGACTGCCCGGACTCGTCGCGAAGGTCTCCACCACGTACGGCACCGGGTGGCCGTCGATGATGCGGCGGGAAGGTGGGGCGATGATGTAGCCGCCGTCGCCGCGGAAGTCGATCCCCGCCCGGGCCGCCTGCCACGACCGCTGCTCCACACCGTCAGACGCTGGGTAGTAGGCGTGCATGCCGGCCGACGGCGACCTCGCCAGAACCTCCCACCCGTCCACGAGGCCGGCGCGGTCGGCGCGAGCGAACCGCTCGTACCCGTTGACGGGGCCGTGCACATCGACATCGATGACCACCACCCCGGAGACAGCACCGGTCGGGATGCCGATGTTCGCCTCCGGCGCCCGCGACCACCACGCCTCGACCTGAGCGAGGTCGGTGGTGGCGTCACGGAACCCCTGCCCGTCACGGATCAGTGGATGCTTCCCACCCGGAGCGCATGGGAACACCGGCACCCCCGCAGCCGCGAACGCTCGCGCCGCCTCCGGAAGCGGCCACCGCTGATTCATCCCGCCGAGGACGGCCGTGAACGCCGTCTGCCCGGCCATCACAGCCCCCGCCCCACCGCGACCGCGGCCCGCTCCGGTTCCCGCGCAGGTGCCGACGTGCTCCGCGACGGTGCATCCTGCACGGGTGCTGGTCGCTTGGTCTCACGTACTGGCGCGTCCTTGTCGAGTCCGGGTGGGGTGCCGTCGCCCACCTGGACCGTGTCGAGCTGATCGAGAATCCCGGCCGCGGTCTTGCGGACGCGTTCTCCGGTGGCCTGCACGATCTCGACCGGCTCCTTCCCGTCGACGCGGGCCGCCCAGCTCGACACGTACGGGATCGTGTACTCGCTGGTGTCCATTCCATGCGCAGCACCGACCATCAGCGCGACCGATTCAGCCTCGACCTCACCGATCCCACGATGGGCCCGCGCATCCTTGGCATCCGGGTCGTGCATCAGCACATGCGCGAGCTCGTGCGCGAGGGTCTTCACCCGCGCGGCCGGGTCCATGTTCTCCCGCACGGCGACCTGCTTCGCGTCGAAGTCGGTCATGCCGTTCGCGCCATGGATCATGCCCTCATGCGGCACCACCAGCAGCTCGAACCCCGCCACCCGCACCTGCGACGCCAGACCCTCCCACAGGCCGGCCGGTGCCTCACCCTCCAAGAGGGTCGGCGAGGGTGGTTCCGGGATCGGATCACCGCTGGTCTGGGAGGCGTCCCAGACGTAAGCGGGACGGACACCGACCATGCGGGTGCGGACGACCTCGCCCGGTTTCGGTTTCTCGCCCCGGTTCAGGCGCCGCCACGACTCCGGGTCCTCCGAGTGCGATGAGGCGAACCGGCCCGTCACTGGGGCGAGGATCTGATACCCGCCCTGGCCCTTCTCGACCTGGCGGCCGAGCTGCTGCCACTGCTTGTACCCGGCAACATAGGTCGGGAACGGCTCGGGCACCCGACCCTCGGCGAACGCAGCGGCGTGCTGCACCCAGATCAGCAGCGTGTTGTTGAACGACCGCGACCGAAACCGGGCCGCGAACCTGAGCGCTGCCGCCCAATCGTCACCCGTGACGAGTTGCTCGACCGCACCGGTCAGCCGCTCGTGCAGCTCGTCGAGCTTCGCCTCCCGAGCCTGTCGGGCTTCCTCCCTCGTCGCCATGATCCGGCCTCCTCCCGGCGGGACCGGCCACCACGATGGCGGTCGGTCCTGCACCTGCGAGGTGCGCCAGGAGAACCCGGAGTGTCGAGACGGTCAGCGAACAAAACGGTCAGTAGGTTGACCATCAGGAACATCGTGTGCGCCTGACGTAGAACAACCGGATAGCAGCCCCGCCGAGCCCGCGGGCGAAGCCCCCGATGATGATGTCTTTTACGCGGGCCCAGATGTCCCGTTCACGGGCATCCGCTGCATCTGTCGATACCGGGCCGGAGTGATCCCCGCATGCTCGCGAAACGCCTCCGTCGCCCGGTTCCGGGAGCGCCACCCGACCCGGCGACCGGCCTCCGCGATCGAGACCTCCGGCTCGCGTAGTTGGCGGCTCATCTCCTGGACGCGCAGCATCGTCAGATACGCCAACGGTGTCTTTCCGAACGCCTCCACAAACACCCGGCCGAGTTGCTTGGACGACAGATGAACGGTGCCGGCCAGCTCCGCCAGGTTCCAGTCATGCGCGACATCACCGCGCAGCAGCGCCTCGACCTGACGAGCCTCGGCCCGTAACGGTGCGAACCGGCGATCCCGCGGCAAGGTGGGCCGGACCTGGGCACGCTGGTTCGGGGCGATCCGATGGGGCGATACCTCGATGAACGGCGACACCTGGTCGATGATCGAGAACCACAACGCCTGAGCCCGGTGGAACCGATCCCGAGCGATCCCATCCGTGGTGAGGGCGACCAGCTCGTCCACCCATGGCATGAGCATCCCGGCGCGGTCGTCACCGAGCCGAAGTATCTGAGCTGGTTCGGTGTAGATCGTGTCGGCCAGGGCCTGGGTGTCGAGCCGGTCACACAGCAGATCAGCGTGCTGCCAGAACAGCTGATCGAGCACGTAGTCGGAGTCGGCGTAGATCGTGGAAACCGTGATGTGTCCTTCGGGCTCTGACCCGCACAGCACGTTCGCGGCCAGCAGCACGACATCGCCGACATTGATCGGGCGTTCGCCGAACTCACTGAACAGGATCGCCGACCCGTCGCGCACGAGGATGAGCTTGACGCAGTCGTACGCGACGGGACCGACGGGCCCGTGGATCGTGCGGGTGCTGGCGATGATCGGCGAGTAGCGACGGGGTGAACGGTATGCCGTCGCTTTCCGGGGTGCGCCGCGAGCAGCGGTTGCCGGGTCCATGGCGCACCCCGGTTGGATGTCACTGCCCGGCGTTCGCGCGCGGCAGTTTCAGGAACAGCGTGACCAGCAGTGCCGCAGCGACTGCCATGGCGGCGTTGACTCCGATCGCGAGCTGGAGGCCGGGCAGCAGGGTCGCGGCGGTGACGCTGACGGCGATCGCGGACATCAGCGGGGTGCCCAGGGCGATGCCGACCTGCTGGCTCATCGTGACCAGGCCGGTGGCCAGTCCCTGCTGGTCGGCGGGGACGCCGGCGGTGGAGGTGACGGTGTAGCCGACGATCGCGACGAGGTTGGCGACGCCGCCGATGAAGGTGACGATCAGCAGCGGGATCAGCCAGCCGCGGCTGTCCGACACGAATGCGAGCGGCAGGGTCGCGGCGGCCTGGATGATGAACCCGATGATGATCGCGGCCTTGGAGTTTGTCTTGCCGATGATCTTCGGGGCGATGAGGCCGCCGATGACGGTGCCGATGCCGAGGACGCCGAGGATGAGGCCGGCGGTGACGGCGGTGTAGCCGAGGATCTCCTGCAGGTACAGGGTCAGCAGGAACACCAGCGACGTCTCGGTCGCGAACGCGAGGAGTCCGGCGAGGTTGCCCCAGGCGATGTTGCGGCGCTTCAAGAGGGCGGGGGCGATGAGGGGTTCGGTGACGCGGGACTCGACGGCGAGGAACACGACGAACAGGATGATCGCGGCCACGAGCGGTCCCCAGGTGCCGGGGTGGGTCCAGCCGTTGTGCCCGGCGGTGTCGATGCCGAATACGAGGGCGACCAGGGCGAGGGTGATGAGGATCGCGCCGGGCACGTCCAGACGCGGGCGGCGGCCGTCGGTGGCGGGTTCGCGGAGCACGAACGGGGCGATGAGGATGACCGCTACGGCGACGACGACGTTGATGAAGAACGCCCACCGCCAGGAGACGGTGCCGGTGAGGACGCCGCCGAGCACGGCTCCGGCGGTGAACCCGGCGGCCATGAGCGCACCGTTGAGGCCGAGGGCGCGGGAGCGGGCGGGGCCTTCGGGGAACATCGCGGTCATCAGCGACAGCGCGGCGGGGGTGACCATCGCGGTGGCGATGCCCTGCCCGACGCGGGCGGTCAGCAGCAGGGCGGGGTCGGCGGCGAGCCCGCCGGCGAGGGAGGAGATGCCCAGCAGCACGATGCCGATGAGGAACAGGCGCTTGCGGCCGAACAGGTCGGCGACGCGGCCGAAGAAGAGGGTGAACCCGGCCGCGCAGAGTGCGAAGGCGGTGACGATCCATTGCAGCGCGCCGGTGGCGAACCCGAGTTCGTGTCCGATGTGTGGGAGGGCGACGTTGAGGATGGAGAAGTCCACGGCGAGGGTGAAGTTCGCCGTCAGCAGGACCGCCATCGCGATCTTCTGTGCCGGGGTGAACCGTTCAGCTGGAGCGCTTGTTGAGGTGGGACTGGGGGGTGAGGGTGTTGTCTCTGTTGTGCTCATGCAACCCAGATTCCGATGGCGTGAATGGAGTAGCCAGATCCCCGGTTTGCGTGGCCTGCGCGTGCCTAGCACTGACAGGGTCAGGCTCCGCTCGCACGAGTGCGCGACAATGAATGGCATGGCAGCACAGTCTGTGGACACCGAGGGCCCGGTCACCGAGCTGGGCGAGTTCTTGCGCTCGCGCCGCGACCGGATCACCCCTGACGAGGTGGGCGTGAACTCCTATGGTCGTCGCCGGGTGCCGGGGCTGCGCCGTGAGGAGCTGGCGCAGCTGGCCGGGGTGTCGGTGACGTATCTGACGCGGCTGGAGCAGGGGCAGTCGCAGAACGCTTCTGATGCGATCATCGATGCTCTCGCCCGTGCCCTGCAGCTCGATGCCGACGAGCGGGCGCACCTGTACGCGTTGGCGCATCCTGCACCGGCGAAGCGGCCCCGCGCCTCCCAGCCGGAGGTCGCCAAGCCCGGAGCCGAACAGCTGCTGCACTCCATGGGCGACGTCCCCGCGGTGCTGCTGGGCCGTTTCAACGACATCCTCGCCTGGAACCGCGCCGGTCACCTGCTGCTGGCCGGGCACCTGGACTGCGATGCGCCGAGCCGGGTCGAGGATCGTCCGAACCAGCTCAAGCTGCTGTTCCTGGACGAGCACACGCGTGACCTGTACGTGGACTGGACGGACGAAGCCGCGCTGGCCGTGGCGTCGCTGCGGTATGTGGCGGCGCAGTTCGCCGACGACCGCCGTCTTGCCGAGCTGGTCGGTGAGCTGTCGATGCGCAGTCCGGAGTTCGCTTGCCTGTGGGCGGGCCACGATGTGCGGTTGTGCACCAGTGGCGCGAAGCGGTTCCGTCATCCCGAGGTCGGTGACCTGACCCTGGGCTATGAGGTGCTGCATCTGCCCGAGGGCAACGGGCAGCGCATCCTCACCCACACGGCCGAGCCCGGCAGCACTTCCTTCGCCGCGCTGCGGCTGCTCACTTCGGCCACCTGACCCGGACCTGCCGTCATCGCGGTGAGCAGACGGCAAGGAGCGCTCCGCAGTGATGTTCTGCTGCTCTTCCCTGATCGCGTGGCCCGGCGGTGTGTCAGTCGGTGAGGTGTTCGGCGAGCAGCCGGTAGGAGGTGTGCCGATCGTCGGGGTCACTGGTGAGCGTGTTGATGATGACCTCATCGGCGTGATGCGTGTGTGCGAGATGAGCGATGGTCTCACTCACCTGGTCGGGGGTGCCGGTGATGATCGCCTTTGAGCGTGCCGTGGCGCGGGTGCGCTCGGCAACGCTCCACTGATACGACCGCGTGGTCTCGGCCGACGGGATCGGCCCGTCGTGGCCGAGGTCTTTGCGTGCACGCCACAGCAGCATCGCGTCCGCCAGCTGTTGAGCGCGGTCGGCGGTCTCGGCGGTGATCGCGCGGACGGCGAGCACCGTGTGCGGCCGGTGCCCTGCCGCTGTCGCAGCGTCACGGTAGGCGGCGGTGGCGGCCTCACCACCGCGAGGGACGAAGAAGTGCCCGTGCGCATACCCTGCACCGAGACCGCCTGCCAATGGCGCGGCCGAGCCGCCCGCGCCGAGCACCCACACCCGACCCTCCGGCTCACCCGGCACCGGCGGGTGCAGGTCACCGAGTTCGCGGACGAGCGCGGCGATCTTCTCCCCATAGTCCGGATCGTCCAGCGCGGCCCGGCCGACGCCGGTATCGACGCGGTCGCCGTGCGCGTGGGCGAGCAGGCTCATCACCTCGATGACCTTCTGTGGCGGATACAGCGGGAGCAGGATGCCGCCGGTACCGACCCGGATGGTGCGCGTGCGTTCGAGTGCGAGGGCGGCCATCATCTCCGGGGCGGGGCTCGCGAACGAACGAGAGTGGTGGTGTTCGGCGAACCAGATGCGGTGATAGCCGAGCGCTTCGGCTTCTTGGGCCAGGCGCAGTCCGCAGGCGACGGCCTCGGTGCGGGTCGGGGTGTGGTCGGTGAGCGGGACTTGGTCGAGGATCGACAGCCTCATGCCGGCTGCCTCTCCGTCTCGGCGGGGTACATGGCCGGGATGAGGCGCACGTTCCCACCGACCTGGAACACGAGGTTGTGGATGTCGCCGGCCGCGATGGTCCGCAGCACCGGCACCAGCTCCTCGGCATGGGCGGGTTCGGCGACGTTCAGCGGCCACTCGCCGAGGGTGGCGCCGCGCAGGTGCGGGTGGTGGAACCCCGCCCCGTAGGTCGCGATCAGGCTGATCGGGGCGAGGTTCGCGGCCCGCTGCTCGGCCCACGTCAGCAGCCAGGACGCGAGGAGACCGCCGTGCTGATCGCGGTGCAGGCCGGTCGCGTCGATCTTCCCGGTGCCGTCGAGCAGGTGCTCGTTGAACTCGGCCAGCACCTGCCGTGCCGGGACATCGAGGAACTGGACGGCTTCAGCGAAGGCGGATTCTTTGCCCGCGCGGGTGACGTGGCCGAAGTGGTCACCGTCGCGCAGATCGACGAAGTGTCGGGTGAGCGCCTCCAGCGGCGCGGGGGCGGGGTTCGTGGTCATGACAGGGGTCCTTCCGGGTTTCTGGGGTGGTCCGCAGCGGGCGCCACGGATCGGAGCCGCTTTGGTGGGTTGTTCAGCGCGGCGACAACCGCCGGGAGTACGGAGCCGGCCGGGTTCAGGAGGTCGGCGTGCCCCACGTGCGGCAGCAGGTGCAGCGCGGTCGGCACGGTGTCGGCTCGGAGCTGTTCGGCGTAGGCGGTCACGTCGTCGCGCGCCGGATCGTCCTCACCGACCACCAGCGTGACCGGGGCGAGCCCCGCCAGAGTCGATGCTGCGAGCGGCGTCGGCAGGAACACCGGATCGGGAGCTTCGGCACCCAGCCAGGCCCGCCATGCGGCCCTCAGCTCCGACGGGTTCGGGAAGGCACCGGGCTCAGCACGGTAGGAGGGTCGGGTGCAGCTCGGGTCGAGCGGCGGGTACGCCAGGACCTGCGGCGGCACCCGCTCGCCGGCATCGCGCCGGGCGAGAGCAGCGAGTGCGGCGATGGTGCCGCCGGCGCTGTCGCCGCCCACCACGACCGGCAAGTCCTGGGTTCTGGTCTCAGCCCAGTCGAGTGCGGCGAGCGCGTCGAGGATGGCGGCCGGGAACCGGTGCGCGGGCGCGAGCCGGTAATCCACAGAGACCACACCCCACCCTGATTGCGCCGTGAGCCGTGCGGTGATCGGCGCCCACTGGCGAGCGGAGCCGTGCTGCCAGGAGCCACCGTGCGCCCATACAAGCCAGCCGCGCGGAAGCGCGGGTCGGTGCACGAGCAGCGGCACCTCGGTCCCATCTGTCGCCGTAGTGCGGCCGAGGGTTGTCTCAGGAGCTGTGATCGTCGTCATGAGCGTCCCTGTCAGATCTGGCGGAGTGCGCCGCCGTCGACCGACCACTCCGCCCCGGTGACCTGTCCGGCCCGTGGTGAGAGGAGGTATGCGATCACGCCGGCGACGTCCTCCGGGCGGCCGATCCTGCCGATGGGCAGGCGGCGCTCCTCCCGGATGAACTGGTCGACCGCGCTATCGGGGTCGGTGCCGAAACGGGCGGCGAGCTGGTCAGCGAACCCGCCCGGCGCGTCGAATAGGGCCGTGCGGGTCGGGCCGGGCGAGACGACATTCGAGCGGATACCGGCCGGACCGAGCTCGGCAGCGAGCGACTTCGACAGCGACAGGATCGCCGCTTTCGATGCCGCATACGGGGCCATTGTGGGGTCGGGCATCCGGGCGGCCTCGCTGCCCAGATGCACGATGCTCCCACCGGCCGCTTCGCGCATCGCGGGGATCACGGCGCGGGTGAGGCGGGCGACGGCGAACAGGTTGAGTTCGAACGTCGACCGCCACAACTCGTCCTCTATCTCGCTGAACGAGTCGCGGGTGTCGAACAGGGCGGCGTTGTTCACCAGCCCGTCTACCTGGCCATAACGTTCCACTGTCTCGGCGACGAGTCGTGCCGCGGCTTCCGGGGAGGTGATGTCGGCGGCGACAAAATCGGCGGAGGCGGGCAGAACGCCGTTGCCGGGGTCGCGGCGGGCGACGGCGATCACCGTGGCGCTCTCCTTCGCGAGCTCGTGAGTGGTGGCGAGGCCGATGCCGCTGGTCGCGCCGGTGACGATGACGACGCGGCTGTCGAGATCAAGATGCATGGGTGGTCTCCTTCTCAGAGAGTCGAGGTCTGGTGGGCGGGCGCGTTCGGTCGCTTGGCGGCGATGCGGGCAGTGACGATCAGTGCGAGGCCAATCAGGGTGAGTGCGGCGCCGGTGATGGTCGGGCTGCGCAACCCCCAGCCGGCGGCGATCGCTGCTCCGGCGATGCTGACGCCGATGGTGTTGCCGAGGTTGAACGCGGCGATGTTCGTCGCTGAGGCGAGCGTGGCCGCGCCCTGGGCGTGCCGCATCACCCGCGCCTGGAGTCCGGGGACGGTCGCGAAGCCGACCAATCCGAGCAGGAACAGCCCGATCGCGACCGGGACGGTCATCCCGGCGATCGCGCCGAGGCCGAGGATCACGACCGGCAGGAGGATCGCCAAAATCAGCACCGCCTTGTCTGGGTCCTTGTCAGCGGCTCTGCCGCCGAGGATGTTTCCTGTGAACAGGCCAGCGCCGAAGATCACGAGCAGCCACGGGATCGCGCCGGCGGAGTAGCCGGTGACCTCGCGCAGCAGTGGCTCGATGTAGGTGAACACGCCGAACATGCCGCCGAACACCAGCGCCGTGGTGAGCAGTGAGGCGAGTACTTGTGGACGTGCCAGTGCGCGGAACTGCTGCGCGACGGGCAGCTGGTCCTGTTCTGGCTCGGTCCGCGGCACCAACGCGATGAGCCCGGCCAAAGCGATCAGACCGAGGGCGCTGATGATCCAGAACACGGCCCGCCAGCCGAGCTGCTGGCCCACGAGCGCGCCGGCGGGCACGCCGAGCACGTTCGCGATCGTCAGCCCAGCGAACAGCGCCGCCACGGCCGACGCCTTCTTCGAGGCGGGCACGAGGGAGGCGGCCAGCACGGCGCCGATGCCGAAGTAGCCGCCGTGCGCGAGCGCGCTGACGATCCGGCCCGCGAGCATCACCTCATAGGTCGGCGCCCACGCCGAGAGCACGTTCCCGACCACAAAGAACCCCAGCAGCACCGTCAGCGCGTACTTCGGCGGGCGTCGCATCAGCAGTGGCGTGATGACCAGCGCGCCGGGCACGACCGCGAGCGCGTAGACGCCGACGAGGTGCCCGGCCTGGCTGATGGTCACGCCGAGGTCTCCCGCGACTTCGGTGAGCAGGCCCGCGATGATGAATTCGGTCAGCCCGATCCCGAACCCGCCCACGCTGAGCGCGAACAACGCGAGCCTCGCCCCTCGCTGCGGCACGGTCGCCGCGGTACTCGCGGTGTCGGTTGCAGGGTGAACGGTCGTTCCCATCCGGCGGAGCCTCCTCAGGTGACTTCGGACCGCTCGCATCCTGCGAGCCGGTCGTACATCCACCCTGCTCAGCCCCGATACGACTAGCCAGAACCCCCAGTTGCCTAGCACTCACAGGGATAGGCAGCCGAGGGCGGCGCTCGCGGGGTCGGAGGTTGCGTCGTCGGGGTTGCGGTCGTCATGACGTTGGCCTTTCGTTGCGGGACGGGTGGCGGTTGCAGACAACAGCCCGCGCACGTTCTCGATCACCACGACCCGGGGTTGCAACGCCTCGATCGCGGTCGCCATGTACGACCGGAGCCCCGAGCGGGTACCCGGTGCGAGGCCGCGCCCTTGCCGACGGTCGAGATGTCCTGGCATGGGAAGCCGCCGCAGAGGATGTCCACCGGCGGCACCGTGGCCCGGTCGATGGTGGAGATGTCGCCGAGGTTCGGGGCATCCGGCCAGTGGTGGGTGAACACGCCCGCGACGGCGGTGTTGAACTCGGAGAACCAGACCGTCTGCCCGCCGGTGGCGTGCTCGACGGCCAGATCGAGACCGCCGTATCCGGAGAACAGCGAACCGATCCGAGGGCCAGCCCATCGCGGGCGAGAAGGAGGCGTGCATGAAGGCTGCGGCAGGTCGGTGGAACCCGGCACCAGACCGATCAGAGCCCGACACCAGAGAGAACACCTGCCAGGCGCGCAACCCAGTGACCAGCCGACCCAGCCCATACCGAACGACTGTCAGAAGTCCCGCGAGCACGCCATCCGACACCGGAGGTCGCGCCTCACAACTGCCGTCGCCCGGGGCCGATATCAGCCCCCTCCTGAGCCGCCACACGTCTTTCAAGCGAGGCTCGCCGCGTCAACTTAAGTTGACAGCCGGGGTTCAAGTGTCGTCATCAGCGCACCTGATCGCGTGAGCCCATACCGTAGGGACGGGGCAGGGGCTGGCCCATGACGGTGCTGTCACTGGATCGCGCTGAGCGCTCCGCGATCGCGGACGGGTTTCGCCGGCACCAGGGCCATCGAGTGCCTATCGATGGCGATCTGCGCTCCTGTGCGCTGCCGGAACCTGACGAGACCGATCTTCCTGGGATCACGCCGCAGGGCGAGGAGATGATCGACGGGCACTACGGCATCGCCGAGCCGTGCCGAACGCTCGCGGAGCAGCTCAACGCTGACGGAGCGCCGCGGAGACGATTGGTTCTTCCGAGTCAGCGAGGTGACGCAACCCTAGGGATTGCGAAGGGATGCACCCATCACCGAGTTCCAGGCATTGCGGGTGGACGGTTGCGGGAGCGGGTTGCGCATCTGAGCGAGCGGGTCTACGCCCTCGCGGCGCAATTGGAGGATCAGCAGCATCTCCCCGATGGACTGCGCAAGGCAACCGATCGCTGATCGATGCTGGCGCGGCAGGTCGATCCGTACGCGATGAGCGACCCGACGAGTACCGAGACGCCGCGTGCATCCTTCGACGGCCTCGACCCGTCGCGACGTCGCCGCACGAGCGTCTGTCACATCCGGTGATCGGTGCCGATGGGACGCATGGCGCGATAGCGGCTCGGACTGATCCCGACATGCTCGATGAACGCCTCCGTCGCACGCGACCGGCTCAACCACCCGACCCGCCGGCCAACAGCAGCGACGGGCAGGTCAGTCTCGCGCAGTAGCCGGGCCATCTCCTGCACGCGCAGCATCGTGAGATAGGCGATCGGGGTCTTGCCGTACGCGTCGGCGAACACCCGCGTGAGCTGCTGCGGGGAAAGCCGCACCGATTCGGCCAGCTCACGCAGCGTCCACGAATGCGCGATGTGCTCGTGGAGTGCTTCGCGCGCGAGCAGCGCTTCACGGCGCAGCGGCGCGAACCGTCGAGTACGGGGCAGCACGGGACGTGAGCGTGCTCGCTGCAACGGCGTCAACCGTACGGGGGAAATGCGGACATAGGGGGTGACCACGTCCATGATCGCGAACCAGAGCGCTTGCAGCCGATGGAATCGGCGCTGGAACTGCCCGTCGAGGCTGAGTACGACCATCTCATCCAGCCACGCCATCATCATGCCCGTCCGATGCTCCCCGAGGCGCAGGATCTGCGCTGGATCGGAGTAGACCTTCTCCGCGAAGCCCCTTGCATCGAGCCGGTCGTGCAGGATACCGGCGTGCTGCCAGAACGCCTGATCGATCACGTAGTCGGTATCGGCGTAGATCGTGGTGACGGTGATGTGTTCTTCTGGTTCCGACCCGCACAGCACGTTCGGGCCGAGCAGGATCACGTCTCCTGGCCGGACCGGCTGCTGCCCGAACTCGCTGAACAAGATCGCGCTGCCATCCCGGACGACGATGATCTTCACGCAGTCATATGCCGATGGTCCGACCGGGCGATGCACAGTCTGGGTGCGGGCGAGCAGCACTTGGTAGTCAGCTAGTGCCCATCGAGTCAATGCCGAAGGGTCTGGCAAGCGATTCGGGCACATAACTACGGGCTCCTGCGCGACCTGTTGACCCTGTTCCCGGGGTGGACAGCTCACGGCCGTTCGAAGTAGGTCGCTGACCGGCTACGCCGCTCTCGCAGGGGCTTTGCGCATGGCTTGCCTGCTCATGAACCAGCCGAGGACAGCGAGTGCGGTCGCGATCGACGCTGCGATGAGGAAGCGTTGCGGGGTGTCGGCGGACAGCGGCCAGGCCGTGGGGCCGAGGATCCAGAGCCAGGTGTCAGCGAGGACGTCGCCGCCGAGGGTGACTCCGACGATGGTCAGGATGACCGCGGCGCCGAGTGCCCATCCGGCACCGAATCGGACGGTGAGCCAGAGCGCCCCGAGGGTGCCGGCGATGCCGAGGATGAGCCAGAGCACCCCGGATTGGGTGATGGCGAGCAGGGATGCGGCGTCGCCGTGGCCTCGTCGTACGGCGTTGGCGAGAGCAGTGGCGGTCACCGCTACGGACACGATGCTGACCCAGAGCAGCAGCCAGGTCTGCACGGCGGTAGGAACCGTGACCTTGCGCAGGATGAGCACCCGCCATCCCGGGGTGAGAGCTTGCCAGGTGAGAACGGCGATGACGCAGGCCCCGAGGGGCAACATCGCGTAGGTGTGCAACCCGAGCAGGTATGAGTTCGGGTAGATCGTGGCGGTGGCGACGGCGAGCAGGATCGCGGCAGCGCACAGCGGCATGACGGCGCGAGAACGCATCACGGCACGGATCGCTCCGACGGCGCTTTCCCGGGTGCTGCGGCGCCCGACCGGGCGACTGTCCGTGCCTCGTTCCATGCGAAGGGAGCCGGGCAGCAACACCCGTAGAACCAGTACGAGCGCGGTCAGAAGGACGCTGAGCGTGAGCGCCAGGGCGGGTGATTCGGTGGCGAGCGGATCGCCGACGGCGAGGGGTTCGGCGTTCTGGTGTGCTCCGAGGATCGGGAGCATCGCTCGGACGGCCCAGGTCGGAGGGATCGCGAACCAGCTGGTCGTTTCGGCGGCGAGAGCGCCGATGACCTGCCAGACCCAAGCGGCGAGGAACACGGGGATCGTGCCCCACCGTTCAGTGAGCACAAACGCGAGCGCGAGGAGGCCGAGTGTCGCGACCCAGCAAGCGAGACCGGCCCACAGGAGGCGTGGGATGTCGGTCGGGGCTCCGGCGGCGAGGGAGATCGGGATGACGAGCCAGAACGCGAGCGCGTGGAAGAGGGCGGAGAGCCCGGCCAGGACGATGAATCGCGCGACGATGATGGTGCGCGGGTTGGTGGCTCTCCAGAGGGTGCCGCCGTCTCGGGCGGTGGTCTCGCGGGCGGTGGTAAGGCCGGCGAGGAGCGTCATAAGTGGTGCTGCCATGCCGGTGACGTAGAGGGTTTGCCACAGCAGCGCCGCGCGTTCCTGGCTCTCGGGCGTGATGAGGATGCCGGCAGCACTGATGCCGGCGAGGATGATCCCGACCCAGGGAAGCGCGGCCGCCGCTGACCCCTTCGTGCGGACTGCTTCCGCCCGAATCGCAGAGGTGAGCGCGCCCCTCATGCCGCCTCCTGCCGTGTGACCCTGAGCATGGTCAGCTTGAGGAACTCCTCCTCCAACCGTCCTGGGGCAGCGAAGTCGGCGAGTGGTCCTTCGTAGCGGCAGACGCCGTCGGCGAGGACGGAGATGTCGTCAGCGAGCTGCACGATCTCGCCGAGCTGATGGGAGCTCACCAGGACCGTCCGGCCATCGGCGGCGTAGTCGCGGAGCAGCTGACGCAGCTCAACGATGCCCTGCGGGTCCAGACCATTCTGAGGCTCATCGAGGATGAGCACGTCCGGTTCGGTGAGGATGGCGATGCCAAGCGCGAGCCGGGCTTTCATGCCCATCGAGAAGTGGCGGGCACGTTTGCGGCCCGTGCTCGCGAGCCCGACGGTCTCGAGCACTTCCTCGATCCGTGCACGCCCGACCCCGGTGAGCCGGGCATGCACGAGGAGGTTGTCGAACGCACTCAGGTGCGGATAGATCGCGGGACCGTCGATGCTCGCGCCGATGCGTTCCAGCGCGGCCCTGTTCTTCGTGCCGGACGCCGGGGGCTGGCCGAGCACATCAATCGTTCCCGAGTCGGGCTGCATCAGTCCGAGTAGGAGGCGGAACGTGGTGGACTTGCCGGCTCCGTTGCGGCCGAGCAGCGCATGGACGCGCCCGGCCTGGACACGGAGGTCGAGGCCGTCGAGCACGACCGTGTCGCCGCGCTGCAGACGGACATCGGTGCAGCTGATCGCCATCTGCGGCGCCGGGGCAGGTGCGGGCTGGACTGTCATACAGCGGCTCCTCTCTGGTATCAGGTCAGGCGTCGCAGACGGTGAACGCGAAGGTGCGCAGCGTGCCGATCGAGCCGTCGGCGATGTCGCCGATCGGTGCCAGCTCGGCGTTCTCGTCCACCGAGTTGAGGGCGTACTCGGTGCCGTCGGGGGCGGTGAAGCGCAGCACCGGGTCGCCCTTGCCGTTCTCCTCGCAACTGACGCTGCCGTGGTCGACGTCCAGGTTCCACGAGTGGCCGAAGTCATCGGCCGTGACGTCCTGCGGGTTGCTGGTCGCAGTGCGCGTCGGCCCGTCGACGGGGAAATCCTCGGGGTTCATCATCCCGTTGCATCCCGCGAGGCCAAGGCCGAGCAGCGCTGCGGCACCTGCGGCGGCGGAGAGGCGGATGGTCTTGTGATGGACGTTCATGCGTGCTCCTTCGGGATCGTGAGGGCCATGTAGCCGTCTTCCAGGTTGGGTTCGACAGGGGCGGCGTCCGCAGGCGGAGTGTCGGTGACGATCCGGTACTGCGTGCCGGCCCCGGTCGTGGTGGCGTTGACGACGGTGACGTGCTCCGGCGGAGGTGCGGTCCGGGCAGCCGTGAGCCAGGTGCGGCCGCGGGCCGCGTCGATCAGTCCGTCGGTGGGGCCGTCGTAGCGGAGGCGTCCTTCTCGGAGGACGAAGACGTAGGGGCAGGTCTGCGCGACGTCATCGAGGATGTGGGTGGAGAGGATCACCGTGCGGTTCTGCCCGAGGCTCGCCAGCAGGGTGCGAAACCGCATCCGCTCCTCGGGATCGAGCCCCGCGGTCGGCTCGTCGACGACGAGTAACTCCGGGTCGCCCATGAGTGCCTGCGCGATGCCGACCCGGCGGCGCATGCCGCCGGAGAACCCGCCGACCTTGCGGTCTTTGGCATCGTTCAGGCCGACCTGGGCGATCAGCTCGCGGGCCTGCCGTCTGCGTTCGGTCGCGCTGTCGATGCCTTTGAGCACGCCGACGTAGTCGAGGAACTCGAGCGGGGTGAGGTTCGGGTACGGCTCGACGTCCTGCGGCAGGTAGCCCAGCGTCTTCTTCACCGCTCGGCGCGCACCGGCGCCTGCGAGGTCGTGGCCGTCGATGAGCACCCGGCCCCTCGTGGGCTGGATGATCCCGCACAGGATCCGCATGAGCGTGGTCTTCCCGGCACCGTTGGAGCCGAGCAGCCCGATCATGCCCTGCGGCAGGTCCAGGGTGACGTCATCGAGCGCGGCGGGCTTCTTGCGGAAGTCCTTGCCCAGATGGTCGAGGGAGATGAACATGCGGTTTCCTTTCAACGCTTGGCCGCGCGCCCGGCCAGCGCGGACCCGGCAGCGAGCAGGACGACGATGATGGCGAACTGGACGAGCAGTGAGACGGTCGCCGTCCACGCGGTGCCGTCGAACGCGAGCGAACCGGCGGGCGGGTAGACCGGGTCGGTGTCGAAGTAGCCGCTGGCGACTGCATCGCCGATCACGGTGAAGACGGTGCCGTTCGGCGTGGGCAGCGGGAGGAGCGAGGACGAAAAGATCAGGAAGAACCAGACCAGCACCCCTGCGATACGGCCGAGCGCACGGGGCAGGATCGCGCCGAGCAGCGCCGACAATGACATGGCGATCAGCACGCCTGGGGTGATGATCGTCGCAGTCACCGCCACCGCCACCGGGATCGACCAAGGATGACCGCTGAGCGTCTGCACGACGCCCATGACCAGAAGCACCGCCAGCGCCGGCACGACGACGACGCCGAAGGTGCCGAGGATCCTCGCCGCGCGCAGGGCGAGGGGGCGTACCGGGGTCGAGGCTTCCAGTTCGTTGATCCCTAGCCGCGAGGCGGCGGTGAAGAAATCGGCGAACGCGGCGGCGTAGGCGACGCCGGTGAACATCACGATCAGCTGCGCGGAGAACGCAAGATCCTCGACTCCTCCGGTGCCGGGCCGGGCCGGGGAAATGACCGCGAGCAGGGTGGCGAACGCAGTCAGCGGGATCGCGGTGAACCACAGCGCCTTCTGCCGCCGGGCAACTTTCGAGTGCGTGCGAGCGAGTGCGAGAACCGTCATGCCGCGACCACCTTTGCGATGTTGCGTTCCGCATTTCCGAGCCGGTGCCAGACGGTGACGAGGAGTCCGGCTGAGATGAGGAGCGGGACACCCCGCTGCAGGTGCAGCGGGAGCACGTAGGGGTCCCAGAGCATCGCGAGGAACATCCAGGCCGCCACGATCGCGATGGTGGTGGTCGCTGCCGTGCCCGCGAACGCCGCGGCCACGAGTGCGACGATGATCATGATCACGACCGCGCCGGCGGGCGACGCTACCGACGTCCAGCCTTCGTCGCGGGGCCAGACCCGCAGCGCGTGCAGGGGGAAGAACATCAACACCGCACCGGCCAGCCCGGACAGCGTCACCAGCCCGGCGCGAAGAAGCTGAACCTGACGGAACCCGGTCGGAGTGGACTCGTGCAGCTCGATCAGCGGGTCGCCCGTGAGCGCGACCGCGGCGCAGACGCCGGTGGCGATCACGAACACCTGCGCGAGCCAGTTCACCAGTGTCATCGCCTGCGAGGGCGGCCAGGCGTCGGCGGCGAACCAGCCGGCGAGGGCGACCGCCGCCCCGGCGAGGATCGGCCCGCACAGCACCATCAGGCCGGCGCGTCGGCCCTGTGCTCGGATCGCTGCTCTCGTCACTTCCTGCTCCTGAACTCTTGGGAATCTGCGTCACCAAGGTCAGTAGCGGGGTGAGGCGGATCGGTTCACGCGGATTGCAGTCCGCTGATCGCGGCCCGCCGCGCCGTCGTGACGGCCGCGATCAGCAGGCCCGCGCCCGCTCCCAGCAGGCCGAGCGGGGTCAGCGCGTTCCACAGCAGCCCGGACAGTCCGAAGAAGAACATCGCTTCGGACACCGGAGCGGCCATCGGGATGAGCAGCAGCCCGGCGGCGATGCCGGCCCAGGGTGCGACCCAGATCGAGGCGAACGTCGCGGCTCCCGCGACCAGCGCCACCGGGATCAGCCAGCTCGCGACCACCTCCGACAGGCCGCTCGTATACCCCCAGGCCGATACCAGGCCGGACGCCGCAAGCCCGGTTGCGGCGTCGATGACCAGCACGAGAGCGACCCGCGCGAGCACCACCACCTGCGGGCCGAGCGGCGTCGCCAGAGCGATCGAGTCGGGCCTCGCGGACGACAGCGCCATCGTCACCGTGACCGCGATCCCGGCCAGCATCACCGAAGCGAACCCGGTATCGCCGGCCGATCCTCCCTGCGTCACCCCGAAGAACCGCGCCGCGAAGATCGCCATCATCACCGTCACCAAGGCGACCGGCAGGATCAGCCACGGCACGACCCGCACCTGCGCCCACGTCAGAATCGCTGCCAGCTTTGCGCTCCGCCGCGCAGACCACAGGGGAGCATCCATCGGAGACGGCGCGCTCGCGATCCGGCGCCGGATCAGATCGAACGCGGGCGCCTGGCCCTGTTCGCTCTCCCAGCGGCGCAGGACCTCACGGAAGGCGTCATCGCCGCCGGTGTCAGCACTGTGCTCAGTCATCGTTCCTCCTCAACTCCTCGCGCAGCAGGCGCCGGGCGCGAGACACCCGGCTCTTCACCGTTCCCCGTGGGATGCCCACCAGCTCTGCGATGTCCTCGTACGGCAGCTCGTGCACCCAGGCCAGCCGCACGACCTCGCTCAGATCGGCGGGAAGCGCTCGTAACGCCGCGAGGAGCGCTTGGGTCTCCTCGGCGGACACCGCCAGATCGGCAGGATCGCTGTCGTCCGCGGGGAGCGCGTATTCGGATTCGAGCGGCACCTGAGGGAGACGCTTACGCCGGGTGTGCGAGTAGATCTGCCGCTTCGCGATCCCCAGCAGCCAGGTCAGTACCCGACTGTCGTGCCGGAACGCGCGCGCCGATCGCCAGCACCCCAGCCACACGTCGGCGCTGACCTCCTCCGCCACCCCGCGGTCCGGGGTGCGGGCCACGACGAAGCCGAACACCACGGACGCGTAGCGGGCATGGAGTTCAGCGAGGGCGCGCTCATCGGCAGCACCGATCCGGACGAGCAACGCCTCATCCGTCTCGATCTCCGAGCCTGACCACGCCACGCTGTACTCTCCGCCTCCTACGAGCTCGCGCTGCCCATCGCAGCTCTCACCCAGTCAGTAGCGCCCACAGGCCTACCGGTTCACTAGCACCGATCGGCCAAGGACGAACGACTCGCCTCCAACGTAAGCCGCCCGTTCGCGGCGTCACGTCGCACTCAAGTACCGTCCGCATCATCCGCGAGCATGAGCGCGACCCCGACCCCAAGGGGCTCACGAGGTGCCGCCGATCGTGCTGGGCATCCGGGCGGTCTCGGTGAACTGGGCCTGAATGTTCGCGACCTGCTTGCGGCCCGCGACGGTGCACTGACGATGTCACCGCGCTGGTGAGCGCCTATTCGGCGGCCAGGCGAGAGACAACTCTGAGCGATCAACCACGCCCTGACACACAGAACAGGGCACGCCGTGGGGTAGTGAAAGTAGTCACGTCCAGGTTGGCTCGATTCTGCATTTCTCAGGCTACTGCGACCTCTGGTCCTGCCGGCTTTGTGCGAGTCCGGCGAGTACGACGATGGCTCCGGCGATCCACGAGAGTCCGGCGGCGAGCCCGGTCCCGGGTTGATGGGGCAGCGGGCTGCCCGTGGCGTGTATTGCGCTGAGGCCTCCGATAGCGACGCCTGCGCTGGTACCGAGTTGCCGGAGCACATTGTCCAGGGCGCCGGCGAGTCCGGAGCGGCTCGGCCAGGCGGCCACAGTCTCGCCGGGGATGGCTGCGGGCATCAGGACTAGGCCGAGGCCGATGCCCAGCGGTCAGTGGGTCGGACCGGGCACGCCGGGTATGCGGCCGAGCGTGAGGGGGCCTCGAAAAGAATAGATGACGCTTCTATGAGCGGCAGTGGCAATCGTCCGCATCCGAGCTTGAGATCCAGGAAGGCGTGACACCAAGCTGCAGACTGCAGGCGAAGTCAATCTAGGAATCATGCCCCGTAACTCACGACATGCTCTCCCTAAGAGACTGGGCAATCCTCAACGCTTCCAATTGCCGCTCCACTCTGTAAGCCAGCACCAGTCGGAGCGGCGGAACACTGCTCGTCTCTATCTCCGCATTGCGCAGAAGGGCCCGCGGGAGAAGTGTCACGCCTAGGCCCGCGGAAACACATCCAACAATCGCCTCGACTGAGCCAAGCCGTGCGAAGTCCAGTCCCCACTTGCGGGCCGCGTCGATGGCCCTGAGTCTGCTCGTGCACACGCATCCGTCTCCGAACCCGAATGCGTGGCGCAGGCTTCCAGGCTCGGTTCCGATGGGCCACGCGAGCGCCAGTGGCAGCTCTCCGAGCATCGCCTGTGCCCGATCACCCAACTGGCCGTTCGCCGAGACGATTGCGGCGTCGAGCGCTCCATCGTCTATCGCATCGAGCAGTTCAGACGTCGTCCCGGTTCTCAAGCGGATCTCCGGAGGCGACTCCGCAGAAATGGCTTTGGCTATCGCGCCGGGTACAACGGTGGCCGCGGCGATGTCTGTCGCTCCCAGCTCGAGCGGCTCTCGCGTGAGCTCGAGCGTCCCAGTGGTCGCAGCTCGAGCTTCGACCACGAGCTCCGCAATACGCCGAGTGTAAGGGAGTAGGCGCGCCCCTGCCGCGGTCGGAGTGACCCCGCGCGGAAGACGCTCGAACAGTGACGTTCCCACCGACGCTTCGACCGATGCCAGCCTCGCCGAGACCGCCGACTGTGCCACGCCCAGACGTTCCGCAGCCCCGGATATAGACCCGGCCTCGGCGATAGCGCGAACAGCGTCCAGTGACTTCAAGTCCATCTAGCCATCTTAGAGGTCAAGTCCCTTTGAGTGGTGGCTTTTGGGTCAGGCGGTCATGAGGAGCCGGCTGGCGGTCTCGGGGGTGTCGGTGGTGAGCATGTCGGCAAGGCGGCGGAGGGAGATGTCACTGATGTAGCGACGCTCGCCGTACTGCCATTCCTCGTGCTGGTCTTGGAGGACGGCCCCGACGAGGCGGGTTGCGGAGTCTCGGCCCGGGAAGATCTGGACCACGTCTGCGCGGCGCTTGATCTCACGGTTCACACGCTCGATGGGATTGTTCGACCAGATCTTGCGCCAGTGCTCGACCGGGAACGCAGCGAACGCGGTCAGGTCCGCCTCGGCGTCCTTCAGCATCGCCGCGATCTTCGGGAACGAGCTCTCGAGCGAGGTAGTGACCTGCTGGAACGAGTCCCGGACGGTCTCCGGGCTGGTCTGGGCGAAGATCGTGGAGACCAGGGCGTTGACGGGCTTGGAGCGCGCAGAGCCCAGCGTCTGGGTGATGTTGCGGGCGAAATGGACCCGGCAGCGCTGCCATGACGCGCCGGGCAGCACGGCTTTGATCGCGTGCTTCAACCCGGAGTGCGCGTCGCTGGTCACCATAAGCACGCCCTCGGGCGCGGCGGGCGTGGAGATCGTCAGACCGCGTTCGCGCAGGCTGCGGAGGAACTCGGTCCAGAAGTCGGTGGTCTCCGCGTCACCGATCGCCATGCCGAGCACTTCCCGGTGACCGGTCGCGGCAACGCCCGTGGCGACCACGACGGCTTGGGAGACGACGCGCCCGCCCTGGCGGATGTCGAGATAGGTCGCGTCCAGGAACAGGTAGGGGAACCAGGTGTGGTCCAGGCGGCGGTGGAGGAACTCCGCGACGACCTCGTCGATCTCGCCGCAGATCCTCGAGACCTGGGACTTGCTGATCCCGGACTCGTTGCCCAGCGCCCGCACGAGATCCTCGACTTTGCGGGTGGAGACGCCGTCGATCCAGGCCGTGCAGATCACCGCCCAGAGCGCTTTGTCGACCCGGCGACGAGGATGCAGCAGCGCGGGATAGAACGACCCGGCTCGCAGCTTCGGAATCGCCAGATCCAGCTCCCCGGCAGGGGTGGCCAGACGTTTTGCCCTGGTGCCGTTACGGCGCGTCGAGCGGGACGGAGAGCGTTCGTAACGGTCAGCACCGATCTTCACAGACGCTTCGGCATCGATGAGGTCCTGGAGCCCGGCCTGGAGAAGCCGGCGGAACAGTTCCTCGTGAGCGAGGTCGGGGTCCTGGAGCAGTTCACTGACGAGAGCAGACAGGGCAGACTGGTGACGGGTCATCGCGGGTCCCTATTTCTTGGTCGATGTGGGAGGTCCCGCGATGACCCTTCATCGCCTACCAGCAGCTCCACGCCACCCCGGGATTGCCACCACGCTAGGGGACACACCCATCTTAGAAACAGATGCCTGCCCCCTCAAGACACATATAGTTCCGATGGCTGTCCGTCACTAGCGTGGGCTCATGTCCACCTTGAAGAGCGCATTCGCGCGTACCAGCATTCTCGATATCGCCTACGAAGAAAGCGGTTCTCCGGACGATACGCCAGTGATCCTCCTGCATGGTTGGCCGGATGACGCACGGACCTGGGATGGAGTCGTGGGATCTCTCACCGCCGCGGGATACCGTGTTCTGGTCCCGTTCCTGCGCGGGTGTGGACCGACGAGATTTCTCGACGATGCGCGCCCTCGTTCAGGAAGCCGTTACGCGTTGGCCTCGGACCTGTTCGAGTTCATGGACACACTCGAAATCCGGCGAGCGGTCATCGTCGGCCATGATTGGGGCGCTCGAGTCGCGTATCTCGCTGCCGGCCTCGCACCCGAGCGCATTCTCGCGTGCGTTGCCATCTCGGTCGGATGGGGAACAGACTCAGCTACTCAGCCCATGAGCATCGAGCAGTGTCACAACTACTGGTATCACTGGCTCATGGCACTTCCCCGCGGGGAGGCGCTAGTACGGCATCACCGTGATGAGTTCACCCGGTACATCTGGAAGCTCTGGTCTCCGGAATCCTCGTTGTCTGAGGTCGGGTTCGAGCAGACCTTCCCCTCGTTCGAGAACCCGGATTGGGCTGACGTCACGATGCACTCCTACCGAGCCCGGTGGGGATTCGCGCCTGAGGATCCGCACTACAGCGAAATACAGGAACGTGCGATGAAAATCGAGCGTATCGCGGTTCCCACGCTTGTCCTACACGGCGCAGATGACCCATGTAACTCGCCCGTCACCTCGCTCCATCGAGAGGAGCACTTCGCCGGCGCGTACGAACGAGTGGTCATCGACGGTGCGGGGCACTTCCCCCAGAGAACCGCAGCAGCCGAAGTCAGTCGACTTCTCGAGGGCTTCCTGATCGAACACGCCCCACTGACATCGTGACGTAACCGAGACTTCACCCCTCTACAGATCGCCGCGACGTCCTCCGGCCCTGCCGTGCATCCGCTTCGTGAGTACCCGCGGATACACCAGCTGGCCGTTGCTTGTGCTGCCGTGCGCGAAGAATCCCATCGCTGACATCAAAGGAGATAGAAAATGGGAACACCTCTGCTGGTCCTTCTCGGATTGTCCGCCGTCGGGCTGCTCCTCCTGCTCATCACCAAAATCCGCATGCATCCGTTCCTCGCGCTGCTGATTGTCAGCGCCGGCCTTGCCCTCGCCGGAGGAATACCTCTTAGTGAAGTATTTCCGCTGCTTCGCGACGGCGTTGGAGGAACGCTCGGAAGTGTGGCACTACTGGTCGCGCTGGGATCCATGCTCGGAAGCGTGATCAAGGCCAGCGGCGGTGCTGAGAGCATCGCGGCCGTCGCGTTCGAGAAGCTCGGACCACGACGTGCGAGATGGGCCGTGGGTATTGCCTCGTTCCTGTTCGGGATTCCGGTGTTCGTGGATGTCGGAACGATCGTCCTCGCGCCAATCGTTTTGGCGATCGCGAAGGGGGTGAACCCGAAAGGCAATATGCTCCAGTTCGCCCTGCCGAGCGTGCTGAGCCTGCTCATCGTGCACTGCTTGCTTCCCCCGCATCCCGGAATCGTGGCGGGCATCGGCATCCTCCAAGCCGACGTCGGACTCGTTCTGCTCCTCGGGCTCCCGGTAGCCATCATCACCTGGATGATCACTCAGCAAGTCATGGCACTGATGACCAGGAAAGCGTCCTCCCCGGTTCCTGTTGCCGCCGAGCTCGTCACAGTGGGGGCTACGACCGCCGAAACGCGCGTCGCGGGCGGCGCGGGCAGCGGCACCGCGGATGGGAAGACCGACCACAGCGTCGGAGCCGCGCTTCCCCTGTGCTTCATTGTGCTGCCCGTCGTGCTCATCATGCTTCAGACGCTGCCTCAGATCTTCACTGGAATGCCCTCCGGGTTAGCAGGGTTCCTCTCCTTCGTCGGTGACTCTTCCGCAGCACTGATGATCAGCGTCCTCCTCGCCGGCGTCGTCCTCGGCCGAAAGGCACGCTGGGGCCTAAGCGACCTCGGGGATGTGATCGGAGCCGCACTTCCTCCCGTCGCCGCGGTGATTCTCATCACTGGGGCCGGTGGTGCCTTCGGGCACGTGCTCGGCGAAACAGGAATCGGAGGGGCGGTCGCGGAATCACTCGCGAGCACCGGTATGCCGATCCTCCTGCTCGCCTGGCTCATCTCGACGATCAGCAAAGCCGTGCAAGGATCCTCCACCGTCGCCACGATCACAACGGCCCCGTTCATCCTTCCTCTGCTCACAGACTTCTCACCGAGTCAGATCGCGCTGGTCGTTCTCGCGATCGGGGCGGGCTCAATCGGGCCTGATCATGTGAACTCGAGTCTCTTCTGGATCTGGAATCGGACATTCGAAGTCAGCGTCGGAACCACACTACGGACTTACACCGTGCTCACATTCGTCGCCTCAGTGGTCGCGCTCATCGTCGTCGCGGCAGCGTGGCCGCTCGTCTCTCTCCTGAGCTGAGGCGCGATTCCACAACCTCCGCGATCACTATTCGAAAGGGCCAGCAGCCATGAAACCGAGACACCGTCTACTCATCCTCGACGATGACCCCACCGGATCACAATGCGTCGCGGACATCGACGTGGCCTTCGATACCGACCCGGGTATCGCGACGGAGGCGCTTTCACGACCAGAGGGCGTGTGCTTTGTCCTCACGAACACTCGCGCACTCACGGAAGCCGAGGCGCGCGTGATCAATCGTGGTGTGCTGTCTGACATCCTGACTCGAGTCCCGGATCCAGCCTCGCTCACGATCGTCTCGCGATCCGACTCGACTCTGCGCGGGCATGTGATCGCCGAACCCACCGCCATCTGCGACGAACTCGCGTCACATGGCCTTGATGTAGATGGCATCCTGCTGTGCCCGGCGATGCTCGAAGCCGGGCGCTTCACCGAAAACGACACGCACTACGCGACAGTGAACGGAAAAACGGTCGCGGTAGGACAGACTTCTTTCGCCGATGACGCCACCTTCGGATATGACAACTCGAACCTTCCAGCGTTCCTGGAAGAGCGCTCCGGCGGGGTTCTCACGGCAGAAAACGTGCTCAGCATCACATTGGACGACATACGAAATGGTGGTGTTGGCCGAGTATGTGATGTGTTGTCGCAGGCCCGACATCGACAGTGGATCGTTGTGAACGCCACACGATACAGCGACATGGAAACCGTCGTGCAGGCAATGCATATCCTCGAGGGGGCTGATCAGCGGTTTGTCGTTCGCTGCGCTCCGTCCTTCATTCGTCCGCTCTCGGGTCAGACGGAGGCGCGCATCGTGCAGCCAGACATGATCGAGGTCCCGGATGATCGTGCTGATCACGGACTCGTCGTCGTGGGCTCCCATGTCGACCTCACCAGCGCCCAACTGGACATCGCACGTCAGCGCGGCAACCTTATCGAGGTGGAACTCGATGCCGAGGTACTCCTGAGTGAACGAGGCGACGCGCACGTTCAGGACGCGGCTCGTCGTGTGAGGGAAGCCCTCACACGTAGCGATTGCGTGGTCTATACGAGCCGAGTCTTGCTCAAGAGCGACGACAAAGAGGAGTCGCTGCGCATGGCTCGAACGATCTCAGATGCTGTCGTCGAACTCGTTCAACAGATCCGCGGCGCTCGCCCTGCATGGGTCATCGCGAAAGGCGGAATCACCTCGCATGAAGTCGCAGCACAGGGCCTAGGCATGCGACGTGCCCGAGTCCTCGGGCAGTTCTGGCCAGGGCAAGTCTCACTCCTACAAGCACGCGAAGCACCCCAAGATGTCGAGGGTATGCCCTTTGTGGTCTTTCCCGGAAACGTTGGACATGCCGAAGCCTTGGCGGACGTCATCGAGGTGATGGCGGCTGCATCGCGGCCAGCGTCAGAATCCAGTCGTCAGACACCGTCATCGAAGGAGAACGAGTAATGTCACACGAGCAGCCCCAGATCGGTTGGATCGGCTTAGGCGCGATGGGCACGCCGATGGTGCGTGCCGCAGCAGCAGCAGGGTTCGCCATCAGGGTCTTCGATGTCAGCGACCACGCTGTCGCAGCGGTCTCCGACATCGCGATTCCTGCACGCACGTCTGAGGATACGGTCATGGGCGCAGAGATTGTCGTCATCATGGTCGCAACCCCAGAGCAACTGAACACCGTCCTCTTTGGCGACGATGGCATCGCATCGACGCTATCGCCCGATACGACGCTTCTGGTGATGTCGACAGTAGGTCCCGCAGCGATCGACGAGCTGGTCACCGCCACAAGCCATATCAGTAAACACGTGGTCGATGCCCCCGTCTCCGGAGGAGTCGCTCGAGCTGCGACTGGTGATCTCCTCATCATGGCGGCTGGCGCTGACGACGATGTGAAAGCGGTACAGAGCCTCCTCGACGCGCTCGCCTCCACAGTCGCGATTGTCGGTGAACGTCCCGGAGACGGACAACGCTTCAAGGTCATCAATCAGCTCCTGTGCGGCGTGCATATCGCTGCTGCGGGTGAAGCACTCGCCCTGGCCGACTCGATGGGGCTCGACCCCCAGCAGGTGCACACCGTCCTCGGTGCCGGAGCTGCGGCATCATTCATGTTCCAAGATCGCGGCGAACGGATGACACAGAACGCGTTCGAGGACGTGCGGTCAGCCCTCGCCATCTTCGTGAAAGACATGGGGCTCGTCAGCCAAGCTGCGCGCTCAGTCCACCAGGAAGTGCCGTTGGCGTCCTCAGCCGAACAACTGTATCTTCGCGGAGCCCGACTCGGGCTCGGCAGGCTCGATGATTCCGTCGTCTACAAGATCCTCCGGGGAAGCGGAAACATCTCCGCTTAGCCTCCCGGCAGGGTCGGAGTGACGAAGTCGGGTGATTCTCTTACCTGCTGTGCGTGACGGTGTCGATCAGGGTGATGACGGCCGGGCGGGGGTACCGGTATCTGCCTGGCTCGGTCGCAGCCGGTGATGGGGAGCGTGACGCGTCGACCGCGCTGACGAGCTACTACGAGCAGACCGGAACCCCGTCCTCGGTGTAGAGCTGTAGTGCAGCATCTCGGGTGCTCACCTGGTCGGTATGACGGTCTCGATGCGGGTGATGAGTGCCGGCGAGGGCTACCAGTACCTGCTGCGCACGGTCGCCGCAGGTGACGGCGACCGTTCCCTGTCGACGCCCCTGACGAGGTACTACACGGAGGAGGGCACTCCTCCGGGGTTTTGGATGGGGTCGGGCCTGCCGTACCTCGGCAGCGGTGAGCTGGCCGAGGGCGGTCGGGTCTCCGAGGCGCAGCTCCAGCTCCTGGTCGGGATGGGCCGCGATCCCATCACTGGGGAGCCTCTGGGCGAGGCGTATCGGCAGTACGCGAGCGTGCAGGATCGCGTCGACCAGCGCGTCGCCGACCTCGACCCCGACCTCGGACCGGCCTCGCGGGCGGAGCAGGTCGCAGCCATCGAGGCGGAGGAGGCCGAGCGTGGCACCCGCCGTGCGGTCGCGGGGTATGACTTGACGTTCTCGGTGCCGAAGTCGTTGTCGGCGTGGTGGGGTGTTGCGGATGCGGGCACGCAATCGCTGATTGCGGATGCGCATCATCAGGCGGTTGCGGAGGTGGTTGCGTTCCTCGAACGCGAGGTCGCGACCACGCGCGTCGGTGCCGCCGGACCGGAGGGCGCGGTCGCGCATGTCGATGTCGCCGGCGTCCTCGCCACCGCGTTCGACCACTACGATTCACGCAGTGGTGATCCGCAGCTGCACACGCACGTCGTGGTCAGCAACAAAGTGCTCACCGTGCAGGACCAGAAGTGGCGGACCCTCGCCGGTCGCCCGGTGCACGCCTCGATCGTCGCCCTGTCCGAGCTGTACAACGCTACGTTGGCGGATCGGATCGCGGGCATGTTCGGGATCGAGTGGGAGGCCAGGGAGCGGGGCCGGGATCGCAACCCGGCATGGGAGCTCGCCCCGGTACCGGACGAGCTGATCTCGGAGTTCTCCTCCCGGTCTCGGCAGATCGAGGAGGAGAAGACCCGCCTGATCGACGCCTACCGTGCCAAGCACGGCCGTGAACCGTCCGCGAAGACCGTGCTCAAGCTCCGCGCCCAGGCGACCCTCGCGACCCGACCCGAGAAGCGGGTGCAGTCGCTCGCTGCCCTCACAGCCAACTGGCGCCACCGCGCCACCGAGCTCCTCGGCGAGGACGCGACCGCCTGGGCGCGCACCCTCACCACCGTTACCGGGGAGCAGGCAGCACTGTTGCGGGCCGACGACGTACCCCTGGACACCATCACCGACCTCGGTCAGTCCGTCGTCGCCGCGGTGGGTGAGAAGCGATCGACGTGGCGACGCTGGAACCTCCACGCCGAAGCAAGCCGGCAGCTCATGGGGGTCCGGTTCGCTTCGGCGGAGGATCGGGAGGCGATTACCGGGATGGTGACCGACGCGGCCGAGCAGGCGTCGCTGCGGTTGACGCCGCCGGAGCTGGCGTCGAGCCCGGTCGTGTTCCGCCGCCCCGATGGATCGAGCCGCTTCCGCCACCCCAGCGCCGTCCTGTACTCGACCGAGGAACTGCTGGCCGCGGAAGACCGGCTCCTCGACCGCTCCCACGCGACGACCGGGCCGACCGTGGAACTGGCCACCGTCGAGAAGATCACCAGCAGGCCCGATGCGGAGGGCCGCCGGCTCGGCCCTGATCAGGCTGACGCTCTCCAGCGGATCGCGGTGTCGGGCCGGGTCGTGGACGTGCTCGTCGGGCCGGCTGGTGCGGGGAAGACGACGGCGATGAGCGCGTTGAAGCGGGCCTGGGAGCAGCAGCACGGCGCCGGCAGCGTGGCGGGGCTCGCGCCGTCGGAGAACGCGGCGCAGGTGCTCGGTGAGGAGCTGAGGATCGCGACGGAGAACACGGCCCGCTGGTGGCAGATGCACCTCCTGCACGGGACCACGTTCGACAAGGACCAGCTCGTGATCCTCGACGAGGCATCCCTGGCCGGCACCGGCTCGCTCGATCGCATCACTGGCCTCGCCGAACAGGCCGGCGCGAAAGTCCTGCTCGTGGGCGACTGGTCGCAGCTCCAGGCGGTGGATGCGGGCGGGGCGTTCGGGATGCTCGTCCACGACCGCGACGACGCCCCCGAACTGGTCGATGTGCACCGGTTCACCCATCAATGGGAGAAGGCCAACTCGCTGGCCCTGCGGCACGGGCGTACCCCGGCGATCGACACGCTCATCGAGCACGACCGGGTGCGCGGCGGGGAGCAGGACGCGATGGTCGATGCCGCCTACACCGCCTGGCGGGCCGACGTGCAAGCGGGGTGGGCGTCGGTCCTCGTCGCCGAAACCCGCGAGACCGTCACCCAGCTGAACGAGCGGGCCCGCGCCGACCTGATCCTCGACGGCACGATCACCCCCGGCCGAGAAGTCACCCTGCACGATGGCGCCCAGGCATCCAAGGGTGACCGGGTCATCACAAGGGAGAACGACCGGCGCCTGCGGTCGAAGAACGGCAAGAACTGGGTGCGCAACGGCGACCGCTGGACCATCACCGCCGTCTCCAGCGATGGGTCGATCACCGTCCGCCCCGCCGGACGACGCTTCGGCGGATCGCTCGTGCTCCCCGCCGCCTACGTCGCCGAACAGGTCGAACTCGGGTATGCGATCACCGGGCACCGCGCCCAAGGCGTCACGGTCGACACCGCGCACACGGTCGTGACGGCGACGACGACGCGGGAGAACTTCTACGTCGCGATGACCCGCGGCCGGCACGGGAACCACGCCTACGTCGCCACCGACACCACAGACGACGCGCACGTCGCCCCGCACCCCTCCGACAACCCCGACGCCACCGCCCGCAGCGTCCTGTACGGGGTGCTCCAGCACGTCGGCGCGGAACTGTCCGCGCACGAGACCATCACCGCCGAACACGAACGCTGGGGCTCGATCGCTCAGTTGGCGGCGGAGTACGAGACCATCGCCCAAGCCGGCCAGCACGACCGCTGGGCCACCCTCCTCGAAACCTCCGGCCTCACCGAGGGACAGGCCGACCTGGTACTCGGCTCCGACGCCTACGGTGCCCTGTCAGCGGAGCTGCGCCGCGCCGAGGCCAACCATCACGACCTCGACGTCCTGTTCCCGCGGCTCGTGGCGGCGCGGGGCTTCGCCGATGCCGACGACATCGCCTCGGTCCTGCATCACCGCCTTGCCCGCGCTACCGCCCGCCCCGCCGGGTCCGGACGCACCCGCCGATCGCCACGGCTGATCGCCGGGCTCATCCCATATGCCTCCGGCGTCACCGACCCCGAGATGCACCACGCCCTCACCGAACGGGAAGAGCTCATCGAGCACCGCGCATCCGCGGTCCACGATCGCGACCTGAACGAGGGGGAACCATGGACGGCCGCGCTCGGAACCAAGCCAGCAGACGCACGAACGGCGCAGCGATGGCGGCAGGCCGGCCGGGTCGTCGCCGCGTATCGCGACCGGTACCAGATCACCGACGACACCCCGCTCGGCCCAGGGCCCGGGTCGGATGCGCAGAAGCTCGACGCCGCCCGCGCCACTGCCGCGCTCACCCGGGCGCAGCAGCTCAGCCGCCACACCCCGAACACCGAGCAGCCGGACCTCACCATGGAGGCCCGGCAGGGCCGCACGCTCTGACCCGCGGATCAGAGGGAGCGGCCGGGCCGGTACTGATCGACGGCATCGAGATCGCGACCGGCGCTCAGCCCCGGGGTTCGTGCCGGGGCCTGGCGTCGTCGGTCGCTGGTGAGGGTGGCGAGGTCGTGGTGGCCGGTGACGAGGGCGGCGGTGCCCTCGCTCAGCAGCAGATGCGTGCCGGTGCTCGCCGCGGACGTGACCGGCCCGGGCACCGCCCCAACCCCACGACCGAGGGCATGTGCTTCGCGGGCGACGTGCATGGTGCCGGAGCGTGCCCCGGCTTCCACGATCACCGTCGCCGAGGACAGTGCCGCCAGGAGCCGGCCGCGGGCGAGGAACCGGTGCCGGGTCGGCGCCGACCCGGGCGGCATCTCACTCATCAGCAACCCCACATCGCCGACCCGTTCGAGCATGTCGCGATGCCCCGCCGGGTAGAATCGGTCCGGACCGCCGGGCACCACCGCGATCGTCTGCCCACCGCTACTCAGCGCAGCGCGGTGCGCGGCACCGTCGATGCCGTAGGCGCCGCCGGAGACCACGATCTGCTCCGCGTGCGACGCATCGTGGGCGAGCTCGCCGGCGACGTGATCGCCGTAACTCGTCGATGCCCGAGACCCGGTGATCGTCACCCGCGTCTCCTGCCGGACTGCGAGGAACGAGGTCGCCCCCTTCGCCCACAGCACATACGGGGCACGATCGCCCAGCGCGTCCACCGAGACCGGCCAATGCGCATCGCCAGGGATCAGCGGCGCATACGACCCGTCCAGCAGCCCCGCCAGATCATCGCCGAGGCCGCCCCGGGAAGCGAACTGCTGCGCGGTGTGGTGCAGGAGCGCTCCTTCCTCAGCCCGGACGCCGGGCATCGATCCGCCCGCGTCGAGGAGCCGGAGGGTCTCGACGGCGCCTTCGCGGCGCAGCAGGCGGCCGACGGCGCGGTCGGCGGGCTCGATCATCATCGAGAGCATCACGCGGGCCGTCCGCTCATCGGAGGTGTAGTCAGCCAGAGCAACCATGACCGGGTCCTTCCACTCACCAGGCATTACCAGCGCAGGTGCACCCGGCACCGCGACGAGACCTTCCCCTTCGCCCGGCCCCGGCGTAAACTATGAAGTGAAGCGCAGGCATTCCATCTGTAGGGTCCTTCGGGATCGCCCCTTCGGGGCCACCACCAACACGCCGCTTCTCGATCATTCGAACCGTGTTGAATGGAGGCCCACCGATGTTCCTCAGCGACCGCGTCCGACGCCGCTGGCGCCAGAGCGAGAACACCGCCCAGAACCTGGAACCGGCCCGCCGGCTCTTCCCGACGAACCGCATCCGCGATGCCGTCTACACCCGCCGCGGACTCAAATGGGGCGTCCCCGCGATGCTGCTCGCCGCCCCCTACATCGCAGCCGTCAAAATCCTGACCGACCACATCGAGCAGGGCGGCCCCGGCTGGCTCCACCTGGTCGTCCTGCTGTGCGCATGGAACGCGCTCAAGATGCTCTGGCTCGGCCCGATGAGCCTCATCGCCCTCGCCCGCGTCCGCTACCGAGAGCACGTCCAGCGCCGCACTGCCCGCCGCGAAGCCGAGCTGCCCGGTGTTACGCCGGATGAGGTTCTGGTCATGGCCGGAGGTGCATCATGAAGGCCGTCACCTACCGGTACAGCGCGGCAGAGAACCCAACCTGGCTGGACCAGCAAGAAGCCGACTGCCGCCGCTACGCCGACGAGCACGGCCTGACCGTCACCCAGGTCTTCACCGACGTCGGGCACAGCCGCCACGGCCTGCATCACATGCTCGATGCCGTCGCGCGGGAGGACGTGACCGGGCTCATCGTCACCGATCTCGGTCGGCTCGGCTCCAAGTACGCCGATCACGTCGCCGTCGTCCAGCAACTCCACGACGCCGGACTCGACATCCACGTCACCAACGACCGCACGACGAGCTCCGTCGAGGAGAACCTGATCGCCGTCAAGCAGGCACACCTCGACGCCCAGGCCCGGCGGCCGTTCCCCTCCGGCGGCAACGACTCCACGGACTGACCCGCTACAGCCGCCGAGGGCTCCCTGCGTGTCGGCCCCGAATGCGAGGGCAAACATGAGATCCTGAACGGAAAACTTGGGCCGTCGGATGCTTGTGCGCGCTTCGCGCACCGCCCCGACGGCGGGCGAGCTCGCGGCGGGTCTCACAGAACCGCCTTCGCAGCTGAACGTGAGGAGGCGTGATGTCCACGATCGAGGACCTTCGCGGTCGCCTCTGGTCCGATGAGCCGTCGAAAGTGGACTTCCTCGCGGCGCGGGCCATCGCGGAAACAGTCTCCGACGCCGTGCTCGATGACGCGCTCGATCCGCTGGCGATCGGACTGTCCGGCCCGTGGGGCAGCGGCAAGACCACCGTCCTTGAACTCATCAAGGCCGATCTTGACTCCCGCAGCGACCCCGAGAACGCCAAGATCATCACCGTCCGCACCGACCCCTGGCGTTACGACCCTGCCGTGGGCGCGAAGGAAAGCCTGATCGGTGAGGTCCTCGACGCCATCGCGGCCGAACTCACCGAACGCCTCAAGGACGTCGAGGAGTCCAAGGGCGAGAAGATCAAGAAGCTCCTGAAGAGGCTCTCTGATCGGGTCGACTGGGCCAAGGCGGTCAAGCTCGCCGCCAAGTCGTCGCTCACCCTGCAGATCCCAGGTGTCAGCGACGTGCTGGATCTCATCCGCGAACCGGCGTCCGAGGGGACTGGCGCCGGCGACCAGCCGCGGGGCCTGGCCGGTTTCAAGGCCGAGTTCGCTGAGCTGTTGGGGGCCGAGGAGATGGCTCACGTACGCCGGGTGGCGGTGCTGGTCGACGACCTCGACCGGTGCCTGGTGGATACCGTCGTGGAGACCCTGGAAGCGATCCGTCTCTTCCTGAGCGTTGAGGGCATGGCGTTCGTCATCGCGGCAGACGAGGACCGGGTCGCCGATGCGATCCGCACCCGCCTGCCAGATTCGAGCATGCCCACGGAACGTCCAGAGGACGAAGACGCTCTCCCAGCGGAACCCCCGTCCAAGCTCTATCTGCACAAGATCGTCCAGACCACCGTCCCACTGCCGGCTCTGGGTGCCTTCGACACCGAGTCGTATGTGCTCTTGCTGCAGCTGCAGAATCGCGTTGACCAGCGTCTCACCGATGAGCAACTGGAAAAGGTCATCACCGAATGCCACCGGCTCCGCATGGCCGGCGCTCTCGACGACCTCCAGGCGCCTGACGACCTCGACGTCCAGCGAGAGCTGTCTTTCGCGCGTCGGCTCACCACGATCCTCTACGAGAAGCTCCGGGGCAACCCGCGGCGCATCAAGCGATTCCTCAACGACCTGAACATCCGTCGATCCATCGCTGCGCGGCGGGGCATCGAGCTCGACTTCGACGTCGTCGCCAAGCTCATGGTTCTCGAAGTCCTCTTGCCGGATCAGTTCCAGTCCGTGCTGTCATGGTTGCGAACCGGTGAGCTTCGAGATCGACTGGAGTCGCTGGAAGCGCAAGCCAACCGGCCGAAAGAACCTCCCGTTCCCGCTCCGCCAACTGACCTCGCCGACCACGCACCGGATGAACCCGCCGAGATCGCTGCGGACGTGACCGGAGCGGAACCGGACGACACCGCGGAAGATGCGCGACCATCCGAAGCGGAAGACGCGCCGACCCAAGCAGCGTCAGCAGCCGCGGTCGCCCCGCACTTCGCCGAGGACATGATTCGGTGGGCCAAGCTCCCACCGGATCTTCATGACCTCGACCTGAGCCCGTACCTGCACCTGGCGGCATCCTTCCGCGGCGACCTCCTGGTCAGCGCCGAGCTTCCCCAACATCTCCGCGATCTGGCCGCGCAGCTGGCCTCGACCCGCACGGTGGACAGGCGGCAACTCACCGACGAGAGCCTGCGAGCGCTCACGACCGACGATGTCGATCAGCTGCTGCGGCACCTGGGGCTGCGCGCACGAGACCGAGTCCAGGAGCAACGCGGCGCGGTCGCCGGGATCGTCAGACTCGCCACCGCACATGTCGCCGTGCAACCGGCCGCGCTTGACGCGTTCCGTCGGCTCCCGGCCTCCGATCTGCAGCCCGGTACCGCCGTCATCCTCGCCGGGGTCGAGATCCCCGGGATGAAGGACGTCATCAACGCGTTGGCCGCGCAACTCCCAGACGGCAACATCAAGAAGGCGCTCACCACGCCGCCACCGAAAGGTGGTAAGCGCTGATGGGGACGAAAGGCTCCTACTCCGGCAGCGCCGCCGGTGGTGACCTGCGCGACGGACTCGACGACTGGCTGGCCAGCCTCCCTGGGGCTGACGGCCAGGCCCCGCCGCCCCCAGGTAACCAGCCCTCGCTTCTCTCTCCGCTGAAGCCCTCCCCGAGCTCACCGGCCGGCAGGATGCTGCCCACGGCCGCGCTCTTCCGTTCCTCCCGCGGCGGAGGGGGAAGGGGTGGGGGCGGCCGCCGGGGCGACGAGAGTCTCACGCGATCGACGGCAGCCTCCGCGCGTTCCGCCGGCCGTGGAGCCGCAGCGGCCTACGCGTACCGCAGCGGCGACGCGCAGACTCTCCGCGATCTCGGCCTGGACTACGACGCACTGCGGGCGAACCCGAATATCTTCGACGTCGCCCACCAGATCGCACAGAAAGTCTGTGAGGACCTCCCCGCGGGAACGATCGAAACTGCGGAGCAGATGGAGGTCGTCGGCAGGCTCGCCGAATGGCTCGTCGAGAGCGACAGCACGGGGACGGACGTGTCACTCGGGCAGATCGCCGAGGAAGCGGTCGCCCTGATCCTGGCCGAGGCATACCTCGTGGAGACCGCGTCCAGCATGAACACTAAGGACATGTCAGGAGCCGAACGCGCGGCGTTCGAGGACGGGATCCGTCAGGCCGCGGAAGAGCTCGCCGCGCACGCGGACCTCTCGCCCAGCGGGCCCAGCCCCGAGGAGTTCACGCGCGCGATCGAAGACGGACTCGAATATCTCAGAACCATCCACGAGGCAGATTGAGATGGCGCAGTTCGACCTTCGTTTCCAAGTCCCATCGGCGCTCACTCCCGAGTCCGCCGATCGCACGTTCTACTGGCCCACCGCTGGGGCCGGCACCTTCAACACCTCCCTGGGACCCCGGCTGGGCAAGCTCGGCCCGGTGCGACGCGAGAACATCGAACTGTTCCGCCTAGCTGCGATGGTCTACGCCGCAGACCGCTCCGTTCCGCGCCGGGCCGGCCGCGTCAACTGGACCCAACGCCACATCGCTCTGAGCGTCCCCGTCCACGACACGGCACCCTGGAACGCCATCACGGACCAGCTGCAGCAGCTCCTCGACTTCTTGTCGGGTGACCGATGGACGCTCACCTTCCGTGCAGCACGCATCCCTCGTGAGGACATCGCGCCCAACGGGTATCCCGACGTGCAGCGGGTGGTGCTCATGAGCGGCGGCGCCGACTCCGCCACCGGTGCATTCCTCGCACGCACCCAGCCCGAACCGCATCTGCTTGTCTCTCACGTCGGGGCGACATCGATCTCACCCATCCAGCAGGACGTCGCCGAACGCATCCGAGACCTCTGCCCCAATGGCAGCACGCAGCAGCACGCGCAGATCCGCTTCACCCGACGCCAGACACAACCCGGAGGACACCGGTTCAAGAACGAGAACACCACGCGAACCCGATCGTTCCTGTTCCTCGCGCTCGGCCTCGCCCTCGCCTCGGTCAACGAGGTGGAGCTCTGGATCCCCGAGAACGGGTTCGCGTCACTGAACCCACCCCTGGGCCCTGACCAGCTCGGCAGTCTCTCCACCCGCACCACCCACCCGTGGTTCCTCACCGAACTGTCCAGACTCGTCTCCGCCGCTGGCGCATGGGGGACCCTGTCCAATCCATTCGCGGCGCAGACGAAGGGCGAGATGTTCCGGTGGCTGGCGGACCAGGTCGGCGATGGCCCGGCCTCGGACCTGCTCAGCGCGACCAACTCGTGCGCGTTCACCAACCGACGATGGCTCGGCGTGACAGCGACCGATCATTGCGGAACGTGCTTCGGGTGCCTGGTGCGCCGGGCATCGTTTGCGGCCGCGGAACTCACCGACCGAAGCACCTACGTGATCGACACCCCTCCCAGCGAGGCCGCGAGATCTCAACTCGACAAGGCGTCGATCCTTCCCAGCATCCGCGGATTCGTGGCCCGCGGAATCCGGGTCAGCGACATCGCAGCGATGCGCCTGCCTGACGGGTACTCCGCATCCGACGCCCGTGACCTCTGCGTCCGCGGCGCACGCGAGCTGGAAACGCTGACATGACCAACTTCCCGGCCGTTGACCTCCACGCCCACATCGACCCGACGGTCACCCCTCGGGACCTTCTGAACCTCCGAGCCGTGATCTTCGCGGCAAGTCGAAGCCTCGCCGAGTCGCGTCTCGCCCTCGATCGCCAGCACCACGACCTGCTCGCGATCTGGGGCGTCGGCGTTCACCCAGGAGTGAAGACCGCACTCGATGGCTACGACCCTGAGGAGTTCGAGCGTCTCATCGCCCGCACCCCCTACGTCGGCGAAATCGGACTCGACGCAAGAGTCCCATCCCGCCTCGCCAAACAGCACGACGTGTTGGCCGCGCTGCTCACGCAACTTCAGGCGAAGCCCCGCCTCACGTCGATCCATAGCTACCGGGCAACCAGCGAAGTCGTGGAGCATCTCGAACACACCCCGATCACCGGCGCGATCCTGCACTGGTGGCTCGGCGACCGAGCCACCACAAGGCGCGCGATTGAACTCGGAGCCTACTTCTCGATCAACACCGCCACCCTGCGCCGAAGCGACGCCATCGACCTCATCCCCATGGATCGTCTCCTCCTAGAAACAGACCACCCCGATGGGAACCGCAGCGGAGCCCGCCCGCACCAACCTGGCAATGTCAGCGACGTCGAAGCAGCTCTCGCCAAGCAGCGCGGAGTCACCACCGCTCAGATCCGAGCCCACGCCTGGCGCAACCTCGCAACACTTGTGAACACCACAGGAACGAAGCCTCTGCTGCCGCCCCGAGTCACAGCAATCCTCGGGGCGATCGAGTAACACCCAGACATGGGCCCCGAGGCTCACCGCACTCGCCCATTAGTGTCCCGAAGCTTCACACCCGCAGCGATCAGCGCGACACGCACGGAACTGGCGTTGAAGCCCATCCGCTCGCCGACCGTGGCCAGCGACTCGCCCTGCTCGTAGCGCAGGCACATCTCGCGCACCTGCTCAGATGACGGCTTCTCACCGCGTAGCCGCACTCCTCGCTCACGCAATCGCACAGCGAGTCGCTGACGGCTTACTCCCAGATCACCCGCGATCGCCCGCAGGATCTCGCCGTCCTTGTACCGGCGCTCTGCCTCTCCCAGCATGGCCACCGTCAGCCGCGGAACCGGGCGCGGCAACGCTCGCGCCGAGGTCGGCGATACCGGCGCTGGCCTGCGCCGCCGACGGATCGCACGATGCGACGAGACCGCCAACTGCAAGGCCGGGGCAAGGTTAGAGCACTGTCGTGCTACCTCCACGCAAAGTGTCTTACGGGAACACTCGACATCGGAAGATGTGGAGTGTTCCCGTTTGGCTTCCTCTCCCTCGCCGCCGCGGCTGTCGTGTACTTCGCGGATGATCGTGGCGAACGGCTCCGCCAGACGTGGACGTAGCTGTTCGTCGTCGGTGATGTCGAGCCTTGTGTAGAACGCTTGGTTCGCCAGTCGCCGGTTGGCGTCGCCTGATCGGGTGTAGGCATGGTGGGCGTCGGTGAGCAGCCGCAGGCTGTCGTGGAGGAATGCTCGGCTGTCGGCGTGGTGTTCGTCGTGCTCGGCGAGGCACTGGTTCACGTCGGCGAGGCCTTCCCGGATGCGGTCTTGATGCCGCTTCAACGTGGGCAGGTCGATGGCGTCGGCGAAGTGCGCGGCGAGCAGCTTGTCGCTCTCGGCTTCGAGTTTGGCCCGGTGTGCCGTGAGGTCAGCAATCTCCTGGTCGTGGTCGGCCATGCGCTTGTCGAATGCCGCATCCAACCGCTGAGCGAGGTCGCGGTAGGTCTGGTCGCTGACCGTGATCGAGGCGTAGGAGTCGGCGACGAGGCGTTCGGCGACCGCGACCGGCACCGCCCGGCGCGTGCAGCCAGTCTTCTTCGCAGCGCGGCCGGAGCAGACGAAGTAGGCGTACGTGGTGCCTCTCGGGTTGGTTGCGAAATCCAGCAGCATACGAGACCCGCAGGTCCCGCAGTGCAGCAGTCCTTTGAGGTGGTGGGCGTGCTGGACGTGTCTGGTTGCATGCGCGTTGCGCGCCTTTAGGAGCACTTGCACGCGATCAAACAGGGCGGGTTCGATCAAGGGCTCGTGCGCGCCGGGGTGGAGGACGCCCTTGTAGCGGATCACTCCCGCGTAGTAGGGATTGGTGAGCAGCTTGTAGAGCGTGTTTTTCCCCAACGGCTTGGACGGTCGCTTCGGCGTGGGCACAGTGACCAGTCCCCGTGCGGTCAGGTCGCGCAGGAGCCCTGTCACCGAGGTCTCGCCCTCGGCGTAGGTCTCGAACGCCCACCGGATGAGCGGGGCACGCTCGGGATCGACCTCCACTGTCCTGATCTCGCGGCCGTTCTCGTCCGTCTTGCGGACGTTGAGGTAGCCGATCGGGGCGCGCATCGGTGTGCCGCCCTGGGCGACTTTCTGCGACAGCCCCTTGGTGACCTCGGTGGCGAGGTTGCGGCTGTAGAACTCCGCGATGCTCGACATGATGCCGTGGACCAGCATCCCCGAGGGTGTCTGATCGATGGACTCCGTGGCCGAGACGAGGGTTGTCCACGACGGTCGAAAAGGGAGCCAGTGACGACGGTCGAAAAGGGAGCCACGCGATCACGATGGAGGGATGATCAGCGTGGATGTGTGGGCCGAGATCCGGTATCTGCATGCCAGTGAGGGCTTGTCGGGCAGGGCGATCGCGAAGCGGTTGGGGGTGGCTCGCAAGACGGTCGCGAAGGCGTTGGCCTCGGATGGTCCACCGGTGTACAAGCCCAGGCCGCCGGTCGAGGGGCGTGGTCCCGGATCGAAACAGTGGTGCAGGCGCTGCTGAGCGAGTTCCCGGACATGCCGGCGACGGTGCTGGCCGAGCGGGTCGGCTGGGAAGGGTCGATCACCTGGTTCCGTGAGAACGTTGCCGAGACACGTCGGCGGGTCCGCAGAATCGATCCGGCAGATCGGCTGGTCCACCGGCCGGGGGAGCAGGTCCAGTGCGACTTGTGGTTCCCGCCCGTGGATGTCGGTCTGGATTCCCGGCTGCGGGGTCGGCTGCCGGTGTTGGTGATGGTCGCAGCGCATTCCCGCCGCATCGAGGCGGTGATGGTCCCCAGCCGTCGCACCGGTGATCTGTTGGCGGGGATGTGGTTGCTGCTGCAGCGTTTCGGCGGCATCCCGAAGCGGCTGTTGTGGTGGGCTGACCCCGTTTCGTAGGTCCGGTCGTTATGCGAGTCGTCCTGTTGCCCGCGGTGGCGGGCAG
>NZ_BAAGXC010000020.1:0-170123 GCF_054780035.1 Mariniluteicoccus endophyticus
CTCGACCTCACCGACGACCAGGCCGCGCTGTTGTGTGGCATGTCCCCGGCCACCATCGACCGGCGCCAAGGTCACCAAGACCTACCACCCCGCCCTGACCCCCTACCAGCGCCTCCAACAGGGCTGGCCCGAACTCCTCACCACCCACGACCGCCGCGACCTGGACCACCAGCTCGACACCCTCAACCCGCCCGAACTCCGACGCACCGTCGCCGACCTCCAAGGCAACCTGATCGAACTCGCACGACGCCGCGGCCCCGTCCCACAACGCCCCAACCGCCACGGCGTCTACTCCTCCAAACGCAAGATCAGCGCCCCCTGCACGCGGGCGTCTTGAGATGAGTCGACGACTCAAACCAAGCGGGCATCTTGACATGAGTCATCAGGAACCGCGCACCGGATGGGTCGGTGGGGCACAATGGTCCCGAATATGAGAGCCAGATGAGAGGTCTGGCCTGTCGACCACGAAGGCTCACATGTCCCAGGTTCAGCCGTTGGACGCGCCCGTCGGGCGTGCTCGGATGGCGAGCCTGCGTGCCCGGTTCATGGTCGCACTGGTGGCGGCGACCGTCCTCACGCTGACCGTCGCTGGTCTGGTCACCTGGTCGCTCGAGCGGGGACGGCTCGACGACCAGATCGACACCGACCTGACACGTCGACGCAGCGAAGTGGCCCAGATCGCCCAGCGTGGGGCCGACCCCTACTCAGGCCAGCGCCTCACCGACGTCGACATGGCACTGCGGTCGATCATGCAGTCGGCCCTCCCGGGGCCCAATCAGGGAGAGATCGGCCTGATCGACGGGGCCGTGGCGCTCATCGCGCCGGACGGCACCCGCGTACGCCCCGAAAACCTCCGAGGGCTGGTCGAAGACGTGCTCGCCTCCCCCGATGCGCGCATCCACACCTCCGACAGCGCCGACGGGACCTACCGCTATGCCGTCATGCCCGTGTCGGTGCCCGGTGACGCCCGCACCGGCGCCCTGGTGACGGTCTTCGACCTTCGCGCCGAGCGTCGTGCCCTCGACTCGAACTTCCGGTCGTACGCCCTGGCGGGCCTCGGCACCGGCCTGCTGGTGTGCCTGCTGACCTGGCTGTTGCTCGGCCGGCTCCTGCAGCCGCTGGGATGGGTGCGCCGCACCGCCCAGCAGATCAGCGATGAGGACCTCTCGCGCCGCATCCCGGTGCGTGGCCACGACGACCTGGCCGACCTCACGCGCACGATCAACGCGATGCTGGACCGCATCGAGGCGACGTTCGCCGCCGAGCGCCAGCTTCACGACGACGTCGGCCACGAGCTGCGCACCCCGCTGACGGTGATGCGCGGCAACCTCGAGCTCGTCGACCCCACCGACCCGGTGGACGTCACCAACGCCCGACAGCTGGCCCTCTCGGAGATCGACCGCATGGCGGGTCTCGTGGAGGATCTCATCACGCTCGCCAAGTCGGAGCGGCCCGACTTCGTCGACCCGCACCCCATCGATGTCGCCCCCCTCACCGAGCAGGTGCTGGAGAAGGCCCGTGGCATGGGTGACCGCCGGTGGACGCTGGACGGGGTGGCCGATCTGGTCGCCGAGCTCGACGAGGCACGCGTGTCGCAGGCCCTGCTCGAGCTGACCCGCAACGCCGTGAAGTTCTCCGATCCCGGCTCCGAGATCGCCATCGGGAGCGGGACCCGCGAAGGACGCCTCCAGCTGTGGGTCCGCGACCACGGTCGCGGCATCCCGCCCGACCGGCTGGCCGAGGTCACCGAGCGTTTCACCCGGCTCCAGTCCGACGTCGCCGGGTCTGGTCTCGGCCTGTCGATCGTGGGCTCGATCGCGCGCGCGCACGGCGGCTCGCTGACCATAGACTCGACCCCAGGGCGAGGCAGCACCTTCACGCTTGACCTTCCCCTGGCCGAGGACGACGAGGATCTCGCCGAGCCCTTCGATCCTGCTCCAATGCACGAGGAGTTGACTCTGTGAGCCCCAACGTCTTGATCATCGAGGATGAGGCCGCCATCGCGGCCTTCATCGCGAAGGGGCTCGCCCGCGAACAGCTCGGTTCGACGTCGGCCCAAAACGGCGCCCGTGGCATCGAGCTGGCGACCACGGGTCGCTTCGACCTCGTGGTCCTCGACCTCGGGCTGCCCGACATGGACGGCTTCGACGTCTTGGCCCGCCTCAACCACGACCTCCCCGACCTGCCGGTCATCATCCTGACGGCCCGCTCATCGGTCCCCGACACCGTCGCTGGCCTCCAGAAGGGTGCGGTCGACTACATGGCCAAGCCGTTCAGCGTGGAGGAGCTCCTGGCCCGCATCCAGCTGCGCCTGCGCAAGGAACCCAGCCCGGCCGACCAGCTCGTTCTCACGCACGGCTCGCTGTCGCTGGACGTCCGTACGCGACGTGCCACCGTCGACGGGCGCGAGGTCGAGCTGACTGCGCGTGAGTTCACCCTGGCGGAGGCCTTCCTGCGGTCGCCGGGCGAGGTCCTGAGCCGCGAACAGCTGCTGTCACGGGTCTGGGGATACGAGTTCGACCCGGGATCCAACGTGGTCGAGGTCTACATGCGCTACCTGCGGCGCAAGCTCGGCGCCGAGCGCTTCGTCACCGTACGCGGGGTCGGCTATCGCCTGGCCTGACATCGCGCCGGGCCGGTCGGCTCGGTCGAGCGATCGACGATGACGACGACCGGCGTCGGCTGCACCACCGGGAGCAGCACCACGGGACCGCCGGTGGGCGTCACCACAACCCAGGTGGGCCCGCTGGTGAGCTGCCACGCGTGCTCGGTCGGTGCGGGCCCTGACACGAACCCTCCGAGCGGGTGGGCCTCGCCGTGGTGGAGGCTGCCACGGTGGGGGAAGACGTACGCGTCGCCGAGGTGGTGGGGCGTGAGGTCACGCTCGGCGTCGGCCTGATGGTGGGCGTCGGCGTGGCTGAGGGCGTCGGCCGGTTGCCGTTGTTCCCCTTGTTCCCGTCGTTCCCGTTGTTGCCGTTGTTCCCGTTGTTCCCGTTGTTTCCCTTGTTGCCGTTGTTCCCCTTGTTCCCGTCGTTCCCGTCGTTCCCGTTGTTGCCGTTGTTTCCCTTGTTCCCGTTGTTGCCGTTGTTCCCGTTGTTCCCGTTGTTTCCCTCGTTGCCGTTGTTGCTGTTGTTGCCGTTGTTGCCACGGTCGATCTTCGAGGGTCGCTGGCCGTTGTCACGCACCTGCGGGGTGCGCGGAGACGCGCCGCTGGCCGCGCGGGTCGCGGAGGGTCCCGCCGTGGACCGCCACGGCAGGTCAGGCTGGCCCCCCGTGGGGCCGCTGTTCTGGGGGTTAACGGGGTCGGCCGGCCTCGGGTCGGCGACACGAGGTACGGGCGGGTCGGCGGCGGGTGTCGTGCCGGTCGACACATCGGGCACCGCCGACGCCGGTGAGGGCGTGCTTCCCGGCTGGTTCTCCCCTCCGGTGGGCGCTGCCGAGGTCGAGGCGGGCTTCGCGCCCCGGGGCTGGACCCGGCGGGGGTCGTGCGCAACAGGGAGGTCCGAGGCGGCGGGATTGATGCGTACGGTCGCACCCAGTTCGACGCGATCCGGCTGCAGCGAGCCGATCGACCCGAAGGCCAGGACTCCGGCCACGGAGGCGGCGGCCACGCCAACCAGCGTGGTGGTCGCCTGGCGTGGAGCCATCAGAAGTCCTTTGCTCGGCACAGATCTATGCCGTCCATTATTGGCACACCTCGGACTGGGTCACGAGCCCGAATGGTTGTACGGGCATGAGAATCTCGCCATACGCATCAGGCCGGGGCGATGCGGCGTGCCACCACCGGCGGCACGAACTCCGTCACGTCACCTCCCAGCGCCGCCACCTCGCGCACCAGCGTGCTCGACACGTACGACCACTGCGCCGCCGTCGGGAGGAGGATCGTCTCGATCCCCGTGAGCTGCTTGTTCATCTGGGCCATCTGCAGCTCGTAGTCGAAGTCTGAGGCGAAGCGGAGGCCCTTCACGATGGCTCCGATCCCCTCGGAGCGGCAGAACTCGACGAGCAGGCCGCTGATCAGGGTGACCTCGACGTTGGCCAGATCTCCGGTCGCCTCCTGCAGCATCTCCACCCGCTGGGCCGGCGGGAAGAGCCCGTTCTTGGCCATGTTGTGGCCGACCCCCACCACCACTTCGTCGAACAGCTTCGCGGCCCGTCCGATGATGTCGAGGTGTCCGTGGGTCACGGGATCGAACGAACCGGGGCAGATGGCCTTCATGGCGTCCCTTCCTGGGCAAAGTGCAGCGTCGTCTCACCGTAGCGCCGCTCCCACGAGTCGCCCAGCGCGTCCGGCCAGCACGGCGGCTCGCTGCGGCGCGAGCGCTCCAGGACGACGAGCCCGTGCCGGGCGAGCCAGCCGCCGTCGACCAGCAGCCGGACGTGGGCGTCGAGGGTCCCGGACGCGATGTCGTACGGCGGGTCGGCCCACACGATGTCGAACGCTCGCGGTGCCGGACCGGCCAGGAAGGTCTCGACCTTGGCCTGGGTCACGGTCGCGGACAGGTCGAGGGCACGCGCGTTGCCCCGCGCGACGTCGGCCGTACGCCGGTCGGCCTCGACCAGCCACACGGGCGAGGCGCCGCGGCTGGCCGCCTCGAGACCCACCGCACCGGAGCCGGCGTACAGGTCGAGGAACGAGAACGACTCCAGCGCCGACTCCGCGCCCATCTCGAGGCCGTCGGCCCACGACACGAGCGCGGAGAACAGGGCCTCGCGGACTCGGTCGGTCGTGGGCCGGGTGTGGTGGTGGTCGGGCATGACGAGGCGGCGCCCCCGTGCGCGACCGGCGATGATACGGCTCATGGTCGGACCACGCTATCGGACGCCCGACGAGATCCCCCGCACCGACCGCGGGGGACGGCGCTGGCTGGATGACTGGGCGCCATGACTGAGAACTCGCCCGTGACCCAGCTCGATCCCGAAGAGAGCTGGGAGCTGTTGCGCACGCGTCCGGTCGGCCGGCTCGCCACCGGCGTGGACGGCCGCCCCGAGATCTTCCCGCCGACTTCGTCGTCGACGGCACCGCCAGACCACCTTCGTCCGTGTCCACGTCGAGGAGATCAGCGGGCGTCGCTCCGCCTCGGGCAACGACGAGGACTGACGGTCAGCCGCGCTCCAACCACTCCCCGGCCGCCTGTTGCTCCAACTGATCGACGGCGTCGGCGACACCGGGATGGCTCCGCTCCGGGTCGCGTTCGGCCCAGCGTTCGGCGATGTCGCGCGCCGCGACGATGAGGTCGGCGTGGTCGAGCACGCGCAGCAGCCGCAGGCCTGAGCGCCCTCCGGACTGGCTCGCCCCCAGCACGTTCCCCTCGCGACGCTGGGCGAGGTCGGCCTGCGCGAGCTCGAACCCGTCGCGGGTGCGGGCCACGGCGGCGAGGCGGTGGGCGGCGTCCGAGTCGGCGTCAGCCTTCGTCAGCAGGAGGCAGAACCCGGGGTGGGCACCACGGCCGACGCGCCCGCGCAGCTGGTGGAGCTGGGAGATGCCGAAGCGGTCGGCGTCGCAGATGATCATCCCCGTGGCATTGGGCACGTTCACCCCGACCTCCACGACCGTCGTCGACACCAGCACGTCGAGCTCCCCGGCCGCGAACCGGCCCATCACTTCGTCCTTGTCCGCCGGCGGAAGCTGTCCGTGCAGCATGCCGACCCTCAGCCCGGCCAGCGGGCCAGCGGTGAGCTCGGCGTACAGCTCGGTGACGTTGCGCGGTGGGTGCTGCTGGGCGTGTTCCTCGTCGCTGGTCATCGCCTCCGACGAACGGTCGGTGGGCGTGATCTGGGGGCAGACCACGAACACCTGATGTCCCTCCGCCGCCTCCTCGCGCACGCGCTGCCAGGCCCGGTCGACCCAGTGGGGGCGGCGCGTCTCGTCGACGACGGTCGTGGTGACCTCGCTGCGGCCGGCGGGGATCTCGCGCAGGGTCGAGACCTCCAGGTCGCCGAACACGGTGATGGCGACGGTCCGCGGGATGGGCGTGGCGGTCATCACCAGCACGTGCGGGCGCGTCGCACCTTTGTCGCCGAGTGCCGCGCGCTGCTCGACGCCGAACCGGTGCTGCTCGTCGACGACCACCAGTCCCAGGTCGGGGAACTGCACGCGATCGGCCAGCAGTGCGTGCGTGCCTATGACGATGCCGGCCTCGCCGGAGACGATCTTGAGCAGCGCGGCCTTCTTCTCCGCCGCGGGCATCGAGCCCGACAACAGCACCGGCTCCACTCCCCCGAGCAGTTGGGTGCTGACCAGATCCCCCAGCTGGTCGGTGATGGTCTGGAAGTGCTGCTGGGCCAGGACCTCGGTGGGCGCCATCAGGGCGGCCTGTCCCCCGGCGTCCACCACGGCCAGCATGGCGCGGAGCGCCACAATCGTCTTGCCCGAGCCGACCTCGCCCTGCAGCAGCCGCTGCATCGGAAAGTCCTGCGCGAGTCCGGCGAACACCTCTTCGCTCACGGCCTGCTGGCCCTCGGTGAGGGTGAACGGCAGCTGCGCGTCGAACCGTGCAAGCAGCCCGTCGTCGCGTCGGGGGCGCGGCACGGCGGGCTGCTTGCGGGCCGCCGCCCGGCGGTAGGCCATGGCCGCCTGGACCGCGAACGCCTCGTCGAATAGCAGCCTTTCGTGGCCCGCCTCGGCCTTCTCGACCGACTCGGGGCTGTGGACCGCCTCGATGGCCTCGGCCAGCGGCAATACGCCCGCCTCGGCCACCACCTCCGGCGGCAACGGGTCCGGCAGCTCCCCCAGGCCCTCGCGCACCAGGTCGATCACCTCGACGAGGTCCCAAGTCGGAAGCTTCGCCGTTGCCGGGTAGATGCCGATCAACCCGGCACGCGAGGCGACGCGCGCCAGCTTCTGATTCTGCTTCGAGCCCGCCACGATCACGCCGTCGTCGTCGAGGATGACGTACGCCGGGTGGGTCATCTGCGGCGTGCGGTCCCACATGCCGACCTTGCCGGCGAACAGCCCGCGACGCCCTGGCTTCAGTGCCGCGGCCCACCAGTCGGCGATCTTCGGCCGCTTCTGCGGCGCGAAGAAGGTCAGGCGCATCTGGCTCGTGCCGTCGGTCACCCACGTCTCGACGCGGCGGCGCGCGCCCTGGCGTACCTCGGTCTTCGCGACGACCGCGACCACGGCGACGTCGTCACCCTCACGGAGGTCGGACAACTGCGAGTTCTCGGCCCCGCGCAGGTAACGGCGGGGCACGTGGCGCAGCAGGTCACCGACGGTCTCGAGCCTCAACGAGGCGAGGTCCTTGGCCGTGCGCGCGCCGACGACCTCCGCGAGGTCCTGGTCGAGGGCCTGGTACGCCGGGGTCCGCCACATGCCGACCACCCTAGTCGCCGCGCGCCGGGGCACACCCCGCGCGACACGGGTCAGCCGAACGCAGAACAGCACCCCCGCGAGGATCGCGAAGGTGCTGGACGGTGCCGGTCACCCGCAGGGCGGGCGGACCGCCTGGATCAGCGGCCGACCTTGTTGGCCTTGAGGCACGAGGTGCACACGTTCATGCGCTTCGAGGTGCCATTGATCATGGTCTTGACGCGCTGGATGTTCGGGTTCCAGCGACGCTTGGTCTTTTTCTTCGACCAGGGCACGTTGTGGCCGAAGCCCGGGCCCTTGGCGCAAACGTCACATACGGCAGCCACAGGAGCTCTCCTCGTTCTTGCTGCCCACGGTGAGCAGACTTGGTCGATCTGCTCGCGCAGACGGATTTCAGATGGGGTACGCACGGGCGGGGCCCGAACGGCAACCGGTAGAGCATAGCCTCACCCGCGCGTAGCCTCCAAATCACTCGGGCGTCGCGACGCTCAGGTGGTGACCACCACGGGCACGATCATCGGGCGCCGCCTGTGGACCTTGTTGACCCAGCGGCCGATGCGGCGGCGGATGACCTGCTGCAGCCGGTGGGAGTCGTCGACACCCTCCTGCATGGCCTCGACGAGGGCCCGCTCGATCTCGGGCCGGATCTGGTCGAACACCGTCTCGTCCTCGAGGAAGCCGCGCGCGTGGATGTCGGGGCCACTGATGACCTGCGAGGCGTGCGGGTCGACAACGGCGACGACGGAGATGAACCCTTCCTCCCCGAGGATGCGCCGGTCGGTCAGTGAGGCCTCCGACACGTCGCCCACCGACGAACCGTCGACGAAGATGTAGCCGGCGTCGACCCGCCCGGCCACCGACAGCTTGCCTCCGGACAGGTCGACGACGTCGCCGTCCTCGGCGACCACGGTGTGGTCGACGGGTACGCCGGTGGCGACCGCCAGGTCACGGTTGGCCACGAGGTGTCGGATCTCGCCGTGGACGGGCATGACGTTCTTCGGCCGGACGATGTTGTAGCAGTAGAGGAGTTCGCCGGCCGACGCGTGTCCCGACACGTGGACCAGGGCGTTGCCCTTGTGGACCACACGTGCGCCGAGCTTGGTGAGGCCGTTGATGACTCGGTAGACGGAGTTCTCGTTGCCGGGGATCAGCGACGACGCCAGGAGCACGGTGTCACCCGGGTCGAGCTGAATCACGGGGTGCTCGTGGTTGGCCATCCGCGCCAGCGCCGACAGCGGCTCGCCCTGGGAACCGGTGGAGATGATCACGACCTTCGACGGGTCGTGGTTCTCGATGTCCTTGAGGTCGATCAGGATGCCCTTGGGCACGTTCAGGTAGCCCAGATCGGCGGCGATGCCCATGTTGCGCACCATCGACCGACCCACGTAGACGACCTTGCGGCCGTGGCGGACCGCGGCGTCCATAACCTGCTGCACGCGATGGACGTGGGACGCGAAGCAGGCGACGATCAGGCGCTTCTGGGAGGTCTGGAAGACCCGCTCCATCGCCGGGGTGATGTCCTTCTCCGGGGTGGTGAAGCCCGGCACCTCGGCGTTGGTGGAGTCTGTCATGAACAGGTCGACGCCCTCCTTGCCGAGCTCGGCGAAGCGGCGCAGGTCGGTGATGCGTCCGTCGAGCGGGAGCTGGTCCATCTTGAAGTCACCCGTGTGGAGCACGTTGCCCGCGGCGGTGCGGGCGAAGACGGCCAGCGCGTCGGGGATGGAGTGGTTGACCGCGACGAACTCGAGCTCGAACTCCGGGAGCCGGACGACCGAGTCGTGGTCGACGACGCGCAGGTCGCAGTCACGCAGGCGGTGCTCGCGCAGCTTCTCGCGCACCAGAGCCAGCGTGAGCTGCGAACCGATGAGCGGGATGTCCCTGCGCAACTTGAGCAGGTAGGGCACGGCCCCGACGTGGTCCTCGTGGCCGTGGGTCAGCACCAGGCCGACGACGTCGTCGAGCCGCTCGCGGATCTGATCCAGCCCCGGCAGGATGAGGTCGACGCCCGGATGGGTGTCCTCGGGGAACAGGACGCCGCAGTCGACGAGCAGGATCTTGCCGTTGATCTCGAGGGCGGCCATGTTGCGGCCCACGTCGCCCAGACCGCCGAGCGGGATTACCCGCAGCGTGTCGGGGCGGAGCTTGGGCGGGGTTCGCAGGCCGGAGAATGACATGACCGTCAGGCTATCGGATAAGGGCGATGGCCTACGCTTGCTCAGGTGAGCGACGACCCCACCACACCTGCCAGCAGCACGCCCGGCCCCTCCGACACGCCCGACTCGGTGCGCCTGGCTCTCCCCCGGGAGGCCTCCGACATCGCCGAGCTCCAGCGCCGCTCGTGGGCCGAGGAGCTCGAGGGGGTCGGCGAGACTCTCCTCGACAGTCTGCCGCTCGACGAGATGGTGGCGGCCTGGCACGAGGCTATCGTGCGCCCGCCGCTGGCGACGTGCCGCGTACTCGTCGCCGTCGAGCAGGGCCGGGTCGTCGGCTTCGCCACGACCATGCCTTCGGACGACCCCGACGCCACCGCCGGCGTCGACGGCCTGATCTCCGAGTTCATCATCGACCCGGCCGCGCGCCACCGCGGCCACGGCTCACGACTGGTCAACGCCTGCGTCGACACCCTGCGTGCCGACCGGTTCGCCCGCGCGACCATGTGGCTGCGCTCCACCGACGACGCGATGCGACGGTTCGTGGAGGGGTCGGGCTGGGCACCCGACGGCTCCCACCGTGAGATCGGCACCGAGGAGGGCACCCGCATCAAGCAGGTGCGCCTCCACAGCGACATCCGCACCGACGACGGGGCCGCCTCCTTCGCGGTGTGAGGCGTACACAGGTCGCGGCGGTCAGCCGGCGAGCCGCACGTCGCGGCCTGTCAGTCCCACCGAGAGGCCCTCGGCGGTCGTGGCGACCCCGGTGGCCCGTAGCCCCAACGGAAGCTGGATCGGCGTCGGCTTGAGCATGTCCATCGCCAGGTCGACGATCGAGTCGGGGACCTTCTGACCCGCCAGCTCGGCGCGGGTGTCGACGAGGCTCAACGCCTGCGTCGTCGGGTCGATGACCGGGCGACCCGACACCTTGAACGTGATGGTCTGGCCGAACACCGAGGGCGACAGGTCGGCCGCCACCCGGTCGCCCCCAGCGTACGAGAGGTCGATCTTCGCCAAGCGCGAGACCTCGCGCCAGCCGAGAACGGCCGTGCCCTCCAGCCCGCTGGCCGTGATCCGCTGGTAGCGGTTGGCCGTGACCACGTCGGTGAGGTGGACGTCGAGCCGGTCGACCGACAGCGACTCGCGCCCGTCGTACAGGTGCAGGCCCGAGCCGTGCATGTCGACCGAGCCGAACCGGTTGTTGACGACCTGCGTGAGGAACGGGACGCCGTTGATGTCGAGCTGGGGCTCGGTGGCCATGCCGAGGTCGGTACGCAGGCGCGCGGCGACCTGGCGCTCGGCGTAACCGTGGGCGAACCGGTCGCCACCCACCAGCAGGACCGCCAGGAGCGCGCCGATCAGCAGGAACGCCAGCGGGCCGCAGCCCGACCGGCGTCGGCTCGCGGCCGTCACTCCAGACCGAGGATCGACTCGATCCCAAGGGTCAGGCCCGGCCGCTCCCCCACCGCGCGCACGGCGGCGAGCACGCCCGGCATGAACGAGACACGGTCGAACGAGTCATGACGCAGCGTCAGGGTCTCGCCTTCGGTGCCGAACAGCACCTCCTGGTGGGCAACGAGACCGCGCAGGCGGAGCGCGTGGACCGGGATGCCGTCGATGCTCGCACCGCGCGCGCCGTCGACCTCGTGCTCGGTGGCGTCGGGCAGGTCGCCCAGACCGGCCTCGGCGCGGGCCCGCGCGACGACGTGGGCCGTGGTGGTCGCGGTGCCCGACGGGGCGTCGGCCTTGTTCGGGTGGTGGAGCTCGATGATCTCGACCGAGTCGAAGAACCGGGCGCCGCGCTTGGCGTAGTCCATCATCAGGATGGCGCCGATGGAGAAGTTGGCGGCGATGACGACGCCGACCTCGGGCTTCTCGGTCAGCCAGGCGCGCACCTGGTCGAGACGCGCGTCGGTCCAGCCGGTGGTGCCGACCACGCAGTGGATGCCACGGTCGATGCAGAACTTCACGTTCTCCATGACGGCGTCGGGATGGGTGAAGTCGACGATGACGTTCGCCTTCTCGGCCTCCTCGCGCGGGTCGCCGTGGTCGACACCGGCGATCAGTTCCATCCCCTCGGCGCGGCTGACGGCGCGGCACGTCTCCCCGCCCATCTTGCCGTTGGCTCCGAATACTGCGACGTCGATCATGCTCTCCCCTGGTTGCTTCGTGGGACCTTGGTCACCCCCAGCCTAGGTGGCCCAGGCGTCCGCGAGGTGAACGCCCGGGGACAGGTGCCACCTGACGGAACTCCGACGCCCCTCGCAGCACGCCGCGCAATAGGGTCGGTGGACAAACCTGTGGGCCTTGACGAAGGGACATCCTATGACGGAGATCACCTACGAAAGCACCAGCCGGTTCGTGCAGACGAAGCGCTGGAAGATGCACTACAACGAGGCCGGCGAGGGCGATCCCATCGTCTTGCTCCACGGCTCCGGCCCCGGCGCCACCGGCTGGTCGAACTTCTCCAACAACATCCCCGTCCTCGCCGAGTCCCATCGCGTGATCGCCGTCGACATGCCCGGCTGGGGTGAGTCCGACCCCGTCTCCTGGCAGGACCGTGACCACTCCTCCGCGCTCGCCGACTTCTTCGACGAGCTCGGCATCGAGAAGGCCACGGTCATCGGCAACTCGATGGGCGGCGGCACCTGCGTGCGCTTCTGCTACGAGCACCCCGAGCGCGTCTCCCACCTGATCACCATGGGCTCGTCGTCCGGGGAGTCGGTCGAGCTGGGCCCCGGCGGCCTCAGCGAGGGTCTCAAGATCCTCCAGAAGGGCTACCGCCAGCCGGGCTTCGACACGATGCGTGAGCTCGTGAACGTCATGTGCTATGACGGCTCGTTCGCGACCGACGACCTCATCCAGGCGCGTACCGACGCCGTGCTCGGCATGCCAGAGCACGCCCAGAACTTCATCGAGGGCAGCGGCAAGCGCCCGGTCGTCGAACTCGACTGGAAGAAGGTCCGCGGCATCGAGGTCCCGGCCCTCCTCTTCCACGGTCGCGACGACCGCGTCGTCCACTTCGAGCACTCGCTGCGTCTGGTCGGGCTCATCCCGAACTCGCGTCTGGTCCTGATCAACCGCTGCGGCCACTGGCTGCAGATCGAGCACGCCGAGGAGTTCAACAAGACCGTGCTCGACTTCATCGCCAACAACTGAGCCACCGTCCCAACCTGGCATCGGCTCAAGGAGGATCACCATGCCCATCGCCGCCGTGTGCATGTCACACAGCCCGCTGCTGGAGTTCGCCAACCCGCCGGCCGAGGTACGCGCCTCGGTCGACGAGGCGTTCGCTCGGGCCCAGGCCTTCGTCAAGGATTTCGACCCCGAGCTCGTCGTCACGTTCGGCCCCGACCACTACAACGGCTTCTTCTACGACCTGATGCCGCCGTTCTGCGTCTGCTTCGACGCCGTCGGCGTCGGTGACTACGAGAGCCACGAGGGTCCGCTGAACTGCGCCACCGAACTCGCTCAGGAGATGACCCAGGCCATCCTCGATGCCGACGTCGACGTGACCATCTCCCGCCGTGCCGAGCTCGACCACGGGGCAGTCCAGCCGCTGGAGATCCTGTTCGAAGGCGACGCCAACAAGGTCCCGACCATCCCGGTGTTCGTCAACGGCCTGGCCCGCCCGTTCGCGCCGATGAAGCGCGTACGCCTGCTCGGCGAGGCCATCGGCACCTTCCTGCAGAACCGGCACGAGCGCATCCTGCTCATCGGTTCGGGCGGCCTGTCCCATGACCCGCCCGTCCCGCAGTGGGTGACCGCCACCGAGCAGCAGCGCCAGTTCCTGCTCGCGGGACGTCAACCCACGCCCGAGGCCCGTGAGGCGCGTCAGCAGAACACCATCAACACCGGCGCGGCGTTCGCCCGCGGCGAGGCCACCATCCAGGACCTCAACCCCGAGTGGGACAAGAAGTTCATGGAGCTGGCCGCGTCGGGTGACGTCGAGAGGTACGACGACTACACCGCCGACGCGATGGAGGAGGCCGCCGGTCACTCGGTCCACGAGGTCCGCACCTGGGTCGCCGCCACCTCGGCCCTCAAGGCCGCCGCCGGCTCGTACGAGGCCGGCTACCAGTTCTACCGACCCATCAAGGAATACATCGCAGGCTTCGGCGTCATGACCTTCATGGGAGGCCAGCCGTGACCGACCGCAGCCAGCAGCACCGCGAGCTCGCCGACGCGTTCAACACCGCGCGCAGGACGGGCGAGCCGATCGTTCCCCCGCGCGAGACGCTCGAGGGCATGGAGATCTCCGACGCGTACGCCGTCCAGCTCCTGCAGGAGGCCGACTTCGTGGGCTCCGGCGACCCGGTCGTCGGCCGCAAGATCGGCCTGACCTCGCTGGCCATGCAGAAGCAGCTCAGCGTCGACCAGCCCGACTTCGGGTTCGTCACCGAGTCGATGACCGCACGAGACAACCACCGCTTCGCCGCGGGCGAGTTCATCTCGCCGAAGGTGGAGCCCGAGCTCGGTCTCGTCCTGGCCAAGGACCTCAGGGGTCCAGGTGTCACGCTCGAGCAGGCGATCGACGCTGTGGCCTCGGTGCATGCCGCCATCGAGATCATCGACTCGCGCGTGGCCGACTGGAACATTCGCCTGGTCGACACCATCGCCGACAACGCCTCGTGCGGTGCCATCGCGTACGCCAGCGAGGCGATGGACGTCGAGGTCTCCGCCACCGACAAGGTCGAGTGCTCGCTGAAGATCAACGGCGAGGTCGTCGCTAACGGCACCGGTGCCGACGTCATGGGCCACCCGGCCGAGCCGCTGGCGTGGCTGGCGAACGTCCTGGGCGAACAGGGCGTGACACTGAAGGCCGGCGAGGTCGTCCTCACCGGCTCGTTCACCGGCGCCGTCGCCGTCGAGCCCGGCACGTCCGCCACCGCCGACTTCGGCGACCTGGGGTCGATCACGATCCACTTCTGAGCGACTCAGCAATTCAAGAAGGGCCCGGGCCCTTCTAGGGGTGTGCAAGGTCACGCCTCGAACAGGCCCTCCATCTGGAGACGCTGGGCGTGCGACATCTTGCGGCGGGTCTCCTTCGACAGGACGACCGCCAGCGTCGAGACGGCGAACAGGCAGGTGCCGTAGGTGGCGAGGTTGGTCAGCGGGCCGAGGCCGAACAGGTTCATCCCGCCCGGCTTCACCAGCTCGGTGGCCACGATCGGGGCCAAGCCGGCACCGAGGATCGACGCGAACTGGAACGTGGCACCGGCACCGGTGTAGCGGTACTCCGGGTCGAACTTCTCGGAGATGAACGCGCCGATCGGGCCGAACTGGGCGGGCTGGACGATGCCCACCATCAGGACGAACGCCGGCCAGACCATCGACGGGTTGCCGAAGAAGAGCTTCGGGAAGACCAGACCGGCGGGGGCGTACAGCAGGAAGTCGTAATACTCGACCGTGGAGCCGAGGAACGACGAGACGACCGCCCTGCGGCGTTCCTGCGGGGACACCTCGGTTGCTGCTGTGGTTGCTTCAGTACTCATGCGTCTCTCCGTTGAGTTGAGTATCTGCTCGAATGAGCGGGGCATGAGTGTGCGGGTGACCCAGCCGAAACCCCACGGCGCTGTTCCGGAGGACGCAACGTCGGTCAGCGCCGTGGGGGACGACTCAGTGACGCGTCAGCGGACGACATACGTGGTGGTGATCGCCGCGAGGAGCGACCCCTGGTCGTCGGTGACGCCGGTATGGGTCACGATCAGGGTGCGACCGGACTTGACCAGACAGGCGGTGGCGTTGGCGTACCCCTGCTTGGTGTTGGCGACGACGTTGATGCTCGACTGCACGGCGAGGGGGAACTTCCCCTTCTCGACCTGGGCCATCGCCAGGAACGTGCCGGTGATGTCGGCGAGGCCGAACAGCGCGGGGGCGGCGAACATGCCGGCCGGCTGCGAGACCTCCTTGCGCAGGGGCATACGTACGCGTACCTGCTCGGCATCACCGTCGACCGGCTCGAGGCCGAGGGTGATCGCGATGTCGTCGACGGTCGAGTAGAACTCGTCCCACTGCTTCACGAAGGCGTTGGGCTCGGACAATGGTCTCTCCTCAGGGGTCACGGGACTAGCATGTGAAAGATAACGAGGCCGGACCCGACCCAGTTCCGGTTTCCCGGAGAACGGCACCACAGGCGGAAGGAAGCCATGGCCACGACGCGCGACTCCCGGACCGCTGTGGACAAGGCGATCGCGCTGCTGCGCGCCTTCGGTCACGAGTCGTCGACCGGAGTCGGCGTGACCGAGCTGGCCCGTCGCACCGAGCTGAGCAAGTCGACGGCGTTCCGCGTGCTGGGGATGCTCGAGAACAACGGCGTGGTGGAGAGGGCGGGCAACCTCTACCGTCTGGGCCCGATGCTGCAGGAGATCAGCCAGCCCACGGTGAGCGCCGAGTCGGAGCTGGTGCGCGACACGCTGACGCCGTTCCTGGCCCACCTGTACGAACGTACGCGTCAGACTGTGCACCTGGCCGTGCTCGACGGCACGGACGTGATCTACCTCAACAAGCTCCACGGCCTTCACCACGTGCCGGCCCCCTCGCGCATCGGCGGACGCATCCCCGCCTACTGCACGGCTGTCGGCAAGGTGTTGGTGGCGCACAGCCCCGCGGTCGTGGACGACGTGCTCGCCGGTGAGCTCACCGGGTGGACCCCGCACACCATCACCGACCCCGCCCGACTGCGCGAGGAGCTGGACCGCATCCGGGCGGAGGGGCTGGCCTACGATCGCGAGGAGATCATGCTGGGTCTCAACTGCGTGGCCGCGGTCGTGCTCTCCCCCACCGGTGGGCCGATCGCCGCGATGTCGGTCTCGGGCCCGGCCGGCCGCTTCGACCCGCGCACCCAGGCGGCGGCGCTGCGTTTCGTGTGTGCGGAGGCGAGCAAGGCGTACGCGCACCGACGCCGTGCGGGACGCCGTCGCACCCCCGTCTCCTGACCCGCGGTTTCGCCGAGCGGCACGCGCCGGGCGCGCGAAGGCTGACCGTCCTACGATCGCTTCATGGCGAACACAGACACCGATGCCCTCATCGCCGGTGCGTGCTGGCCTGGGGCAACGATCCCCTGCGCCTGCTGGGCGACAACGATCGTCGCCTCCCCGAGGCCCACCGCATCCGCCCGGTGGCGGTGTTCTCGGAGTCCCAGCGCGCCTGGGCCGAGAACGAGTTCGCCGGCTCCGGGACGCTCATCCTCAGCGACCACCACGAACGCGGCTCAGGTCATGGTTCGACACCCGCTCGGTCGGCGTCGTCTTCGTCCGCCCCGACCGTTTCGTCGCCGCCGCCTGTCTTGCCCAGGAGACCCCGCGCGCCCTGCGTGCGGTGCTCCAGACAGCCCACGCCACCACCGGAAGGAACTGAGGACCACATGTCCCGAACTTACAGCGCCGCGATCGTCGGCCCGGGCAACATCGGCTCGGACCTGATGTTCAAGCTCATGAAGCGATCCGATCGCATCAAGCCGGTCTACATGATCGGCGTCGACCCGAAGTCGGACGGCCTCGCCCGCGCTGCGTCCCTCGGCCTGCAGGCATCCCACGAGGGCGTCGACTGGCTGCTCGCCCAGGACGACCTGCCCGACTTCGTCTTCGAGTGCACCAGCGCCAAGGCCCACGCCGCCAATGCGCCGCGCTACAAGGAAGCCGGCATCCACGCGATCGACCTGACCCCGGCCGCCGTGGGCCCGTACGTGTGCCCACCGGTCAACCTCGACGCCGTCGAGGACGTCATGAACCTCAACATGATCACCTGCGGTGGTCAGGCCACGACCCCCATGGTGAACGCCGTCTCGCGCGTCGTCACCGTGGAGTACGCCGAGATCGTCGCCTCGATCGCCTCCAAGTCGGCTGGCCCCGGCACGCGCGCCAACATTGACGAGTTCACCGAGACCACGTCCAAGGCCCTCGAGGTCGTCGGCGGCGCCCAGAAGGGCAAGGCCATCATCATCCTCAACCCGGCCGAGCCGCCGATGATGATGCGCAACACGGTCTACTGCTCGCTGCCGGCCGAGGCCGCCGAGCCCGGCGCCAAGCAGGACGACATCAAGGAGTCCATCGCGAAGATGGTCGACGTCGTCCGCGACTACGTCCCCGGCTACGGACTGACCGCCGACCCGCAGTTCGACGCCGCCCGTCCCGAGTGGAACGGCTGGGGTCGCGTGACGTGCCTCGTCCAGGTCCGCGGTGCCGCCGACTACCTGCCCGAGTACGCCGGCAACCTGGACATCATCACCTCCGCGGCCGCGCGTGCCGGCGACATGCTCGTCGACCGCATGGAGAACAACCAGCAGGGAGCCCAGTCGTGACCAAGATCCGCCTCACCGACACCACGCTGCGCGATGGCTCGCACGCCATGCGCCACCAGTTCACCGTCGAGCAGGTCCGCTCGATCACGCGCGCCCTCGACGACGCCCGCGTCGAGGTCATCGAGGTCACCCACGGTGACGGCCTTGCGGGCTCGTCGTTCAACTACGGCTTCTCGAAGGTCCCCGACATGGAGCTGATCTCGGCGGCCGTGAACGAGGCGAAGAACGCCAAGATCGCCGCGCTGATGCTGCCGGGCCTGGGCACACTCCACGAGCTGAAGGAGGCCAGGGAGCGCGGCATCCAGGTGATCCGCATCGCCACCCACTGCACCGAGGCCGACGTCTCGATCCAGCACTTCCAGGCCGCCCGCGAGATGGGCCTGGACACCGTGGGCTTCCTCATGCTGTCGCACATGATCGAGCCGGCCGACCTGGCCAAGCAGGCCCGCATCATGGCCGACGCCGGCTGCCAGTGCGTCTACGTCGTCGACTCCGCGGGCGCGCTGATCCTCGAGCAGGCCGGTGACCGCGTGAAGGCGCTCGTCGACGAACTCGGCGACGACGCCCAGGTCGGCTACCACGGCCACCAGAACCTGTCGTTCGGTGTCGCCAACTCGGTGTACGCGGTCCGCAACGGTGCCAAGCAGATCGACGGCACGCTCTGCGCCCTCGGCGCCGGCGCCGGCAACTCCCCCACCGAGGTGCTCGCCATGACGTTCGAGCGTCTGGGCATCGAGACGGGCGTGGACGCGTACGGCCTGCTGCACGCCGCCGAGGACGTCGCCAAGCCGATGATTCCCCGCCTGCCGATCATGGACCGCTCGTCGATCGTCCAGGGCAAGGCCGGCGTCTACAACTCCTTCCTGTTCCACGCGGAGCGTGCGGCGGAGCGCTACGGTGTCCCGGCCCACGCCATCCTCGAGGAGGTCGGCCGTCGTGGTTACGTCGGTGGCCAGGAGGACATGATCATCGACGTCGCCGTGTCGCTGGCCGTGTCGGAGACGTAGTCCGACCGACCACTCGCTCAGGGCCGCGGGATCCGTCCCGGGGCCCTGTGCGTTTCCGGTGTGCGACGGCCGCGCCCTCTAGAGTTCTCCCGTGCAGTTCGTCCTCCCCTCCTCCCCGACCGATCCGACGCAGGTCGACGCCGCGCTCGCCGACGAGCACGCCGCGCTGGTGGCCGACCACCGCATACTCCTCGCCGAGCTCGACACCGACGGCATCCCGCGCCTCCACGGCGCCCACGGCGGGGGCCTGACCGTCTACCGCGGCCCCGTGCTGGACGCGCGCCGCTACACGCGGCTGTTCGCCGCCCTCCAGGCCAACGGGGCGACGACGCTGACGGGTCCGCAGGACTACCTGCGTGGGCAGTGGCTGCGGCACTGGTACGCCGACTTCCGCGACCTGACCCCGGTGAGCCGGTGGATGGTCCCCGAGGCGACCGCGGGCCTGCTGGTGGCCGCCGCTCACGCGGTCGGCAGTGATGCGTTCGTGATCCGGGACTCCGCGGGCACGACGGACGCGTACGCCGCCACCGCCAACGACGTGCCCGGCGTGGTCGCGGGGCTGCCGTCGGTCACCGACACGGTCGTGGTCCGCGCGCACGAGCCGTGGGCCCCGGGCCGCGCCAGCCTGTGGTGGGTCCGCGGGAAGCTGGCCGTGCGGACCGGCGTGCCGGGCGAGCCGCGCCTCGACCTCTCCCGCGCCGAGACCGAGGCGGTCGCGGCGAGCGTCGAGCGGCTGGGCTGCCCGTTCGTCACCACCGACGTCGTACGCCACGTCGACGGTCGCCTGCGCGTGGCGTCGGTCGCCGACGGCCAGACGAGCGCCTTCCCGATGCCCGACGGCCACGACCGGCTCGTGGCCGCGCTGGACGCCGCCTGAACGACGAGGAGCCATCCGCGGGTGCAGGTGGCCCCAGGTCGTCGCAGCGGCTCAGGTCTGCGGCAGCGACTCGATGGCGGTCGGCTGGCTCAGCACCCACTCGGGCTCGGCGACCAGCAGTGACAGCGACTTGTCGGCGAACAGGTCGACGTCGACCACGTAGCGGTAGCCCGCCCGCTCCCCCGCGTCGATGGCGGCCACGTCACCGGCGGGGACGCCCAGCACAATTCGGCGGCAGCCCGGGTCGGCCTCGAAGACCTTGCCGGTGACGAGCTGCAGCGGCTCGGGGCGCTGGGCGTCGCTGGTGATCTCCAGGTCGCGCGCGCCGACGGGGTACGCGTCCTTCAGCCGTGACGTGAGCGTGTGCCGCGTCGACACCAGACCGACGTGCCCACCCTCGTACGCGACCGCGTACCCGTTCTCCCAACCATCGGCCGGGGCCGCGGCCTCCACCGTCCAGCCCGCGGGCAGCGGCTCGGGGCGGAAGATCCCACTGAGCTCGGCGTCGGTCATGCCTTCTTCTCCCCCAGCTGCTTCTGGACGATCTCGCGGATGGCGACCTTGTCGAGCTTGCCGGAGCCGTTGCGCGGGACCTCGTTGACGAGCACGAGCTGCTTGGGCAGCTTGTAGCGCGCCAGGTACTTGTGGCAGAACGCCCGGACCTCCTCGATGTCGGGCGTCGTGCCGTCCGCGCAGCGCATGACCGCCACGACCGACTCGCCCCACTTCTCGTCCTGGACGCCCACGACGGCGACGTCGGTGACGCCCGGGAACTCGGCGAGCGCACGCTCGACCTCGGCAGGGTAGACGTTCTCGCCGCCGGTGATGATCATGTCCTTGAGGCGGTCGACGATGAAGTAGTAACCGTCGGCGTCGCGGTAGCCGATGTCACCCGAGCGGAACCAGCCGTCGGAGAACGCGTTGGCGGTCGCCTCGGGGCTGTTCCAGTAGCCGATCGTCACGTTCGGGCCGCGTACGCACATCTCGCCGGACACGTCGGCCTCGTCAATGTCCTCACCGGTGGCGGGGTCGATCAGCTTGATCTCTGTGTAGGGCATCGGGATGCCGCAGGAGCCGGCCTTCTCGTGGGTGAGCGCCGCCGGGAGGTAGGTCGCGAACGGTGCGGTCTCGGTGAGGCCCCATGCCTGCTGGACGAGCACGTTCTTCACCGCGTACTGGGTGATCAGCACCGGCGGCACGGGCGCACCGGCGGCGATGATCGCGCGCAGCGTGGTGATGTCGGCGTCGGCGAACTCCTTCTGCTGGGCCATGGCCGACAGCTGGGCGGGCACGAGGAACGCGGAGTTGCACTTGAATTCCTCGATGTCTTTCAGCGTCTGCACCGGGTTGAAGTGGCGACGCACCAGGTTGGTGTTGCCGCGCACGAACGCACGGATGGTGAACGAGTTGAGCGCGCCGATGTGGAACAGCGGCGCCACGACGAGGTTCACGTCACCGGGGCGGGTATCAACCATGGTGTCGACGTTGACCGAGTTCCAGAACACGTTGCCGAACGTCAGCTGGACGCCCTTCGGGAGGCCGGTCGTGCCCGAGGTGAACATCAGGATCGCGAGGTCGTCCATCGCCGTGCGGTGTGGCGCGGGCAGGTCGGCGCCGTCAGCGGTGAAGACCTCTGATGCCTTCTTCCACCACTCGGCCGGCTTGCCGTCGACCGGGTCGGCCGGGTCGTCGTCGATGAGCAGTCGGACGGCATCGGTCACGCCCGGCAAGAGCGCCTCGACAACGGCACGGTGGCCGGCCTCGACGACGAACATCTCCGGCTGGCCCTGCGCGAGCAGGCCCTCGATCTCCTTGCGCGCCAGGCGGAAGTTCAGCGGCATGAACACGCCGCCGAGCCACCACGTCGCCAGCATCGTGAAGATCAACGAACGCGAGTTCAGGCCCAGGTAGCACACGCGTACGCCGGGCTTGACGCCCTGCTGCTGCAGCCACGCCGCCCAGCGGCGGGTCTCGGCCTCGAGGTCGGCGTACGTGAAGCGCTGGTCCTCATAGATCATGGCCCGGTGGGTCGGGTGGTAGTACGCGTTGCGCGCGACGTACGTCACCGGGTTGGTGTCGATCAGCAGTCCCGGGGTCGGGCCGTGCTCGGACATCTGGCTCATAGGTCGTCTCCTCCCGCGGCGCTGCGGAATCCTCGGACGGCGATCCCGCCGTCCACGCTGATGATGGTGCCGGTGATGTTGGCGCTGTTGGTCCTCGACCCCAGCAGGACGTAGGACGCCACGAACTCCTCCGGCTCGGTGCTCGCGTCGTGCAGCGGGATGGCGGGGTTGCGGGTGGCGTTGTTGCGGTCGAAGCTGTCGGAGATGCGGCGGTCGTCGAGCCCCAGCGACGACGGGCCGCGAAGGTCGGTACGCATGCCGCCGACGGCCACGCCGTTAACGCGTACCTTCGGCGCCAGCTCGTAGGCCAGCTGCATGACCAGCCCGCGCGCGGCGAACTTCGACGCCGTGTAGACCGGACCGCCGCCGGCGCTGTAGAACGACGCGTTCGACAGGGTCATGATGACCGAGCCGCGCGTCTTCACCAGCTCGCGCCAGGCCGCGTTCACCGCGAGCAGGTAGCCCTTGACGTTGATCGCCATGACCTCGTCGAACGCCTTCGCAAGCTCGTCACCGGTGAGGCGGGTGACACTGCGGTTGTAGTCCCAGATGCCCGCGTTGGGCACGAGCACGTCGAGTTTGCCGAAGCGCTCCACCGTCGCCGCGACCGCGGCCTCCATGTCGGCGGGGCTGCGCACGTCGCCGGTCAGCGAGACCATGCGGTCCCCCGCGCCCAGCTCGGCGACCGTGCGCTCGCCCTGCTCGGGGTCGATGCCGACGATCGCGACTGCCGCGCCCTCTGTCAGGTATCGCTCGGCGACGGCACGGCCTACGCCCGAGCCGCCCCCGGTGATGAGGGCGACCTCCCCGTCCATCCAGCCCATCGGCCCTGCTTTCTGCGTGTCGCGGATCAGAAGAACGTGCTGATGTTCTTGACCAGCAGCACGTTCGAGTCGAACAGGATCTGGCGGTTCGCCACCAGGAAGTCGTCGCCGTCGCGGCGGACGAGGTCGGTACGCATGCCCGCGTACAGGTCGGTCTCGCGCTCCAGGCGCGAGCGCCAGACCAGGAACGCCGAGCGGACGACGAGGTCGTCACCCTGGTGGCGTGCGGTGATGTTGGAGATCAGGTGACGCGTGCGCGAGGGCGGGTCCTCGGCCCAGGCCATGCCGGAGTCGAAACGGCGGATGCGCCACGACAGCGAGTCCTTGGTCTCGTCGTAGAACGCGGCCTCACCGGGCTTGGCGATCGACAGGGCCTGCTGGCGGCGGAGCCGGTTGGAGCGCACGGGCGCCCAGTAATGCAGGTCGTCGGCGAAGATCTCGAGCCAGTCGGCGAAGCGGCCGTCGTCGAGCAGCTCGGCCTCGCGGAAGTAGAACTGCTGGATGCGGTATCCGAGCTCGGCGTCGACGAGGCGGCCCTCGAGCTCGTTCTCGGCGGATGCGCTGGTGTGTTCCGTCATGGTTCTTCCTGTCACTTCGCGAGCTTCTTGAGCTGGACGGCAGGGTCCGCCAGCTGGGCCGCGTCCACCACGGTGCCGCGGTCGATCAGGCGTCGGGCGGCGCGTACGCCCATCCCGCCGTCGATGGCAGCGGCACCCACGACCTTGTCGTCGTCGGTGACGCGGAAGACGATCTGCGGAGCCCCGTCGACCTCGCGGACGACGTTGCGGCCGGGCGCGACCATCGAGCCGACGCCCTCGACGTGGACGCCGTGGCGGTCGGACCAGAACCACGACGTGCTGTGGATCGGCAGCGCCTCACCCATGATGGACGCGGCTGCCGTCTGGGCCTCGTGCATCGCCGACTCCCAGTGCTCGTGGCGCCGGTGCAGCGTCCCGTCCGCCAGTCGCATACGCGCGGCGTCGCCCACGGCGTAGATCTTCGGGTTGGTCGTGCGCTGGTGCGCGTCGACAAGTACGCCGTTGTCGATGTCGAGCCCGGCCGAGACGGCCAGGCCCATCTCGGCCTCGATGCCAATGGCAACGAGCACGGTGTCGGCGTCGACCTCACGGCCGCCCGAGGCGAGGCCGCCGTCGAGCTCGAGGTGGAACCCCGCGCCGCGCGGCTCGATGCGGGTGACCATGCCGGTGACGACGTCGATGCCCGCCTTCGCGTGCATGGCGTGGAGGGCCTCGGCGATCTCCGGGCCGACGGCGGGGACCAGCGGCACGTCGACGGGGTCGATGAGCGTCGTGGTGATGCCCATCTTCGCGGCCGTCGAGGCGACCTCGGCACCGATGAGGCCCGCGCCGATGATGGCCAGCGAGCCGCCAGCCTGCATCTTCGCGCGCAGCAGGTCGCCGTCGGCCTTCGTGCGCAGCACGACGAGCCCGTCGGAGTCGCCGCCGGGGCACGGCAGGTGGCGCGGGATGCCGCCGGTGGCCAGCACGACGACATCGGCGGCCAGGTGGCGTCCGCTCTCGAGCAGCACCGCGCCCTCATCGACGAGGATGCGGTCGGCGCGGTCGGCGACGACCTCGACCGAGTTCTCCTCGAACCATGACGCCGGGACGAACCACAGCTTCTCGGCGTCGTACTCGCCGTCGAGGTACTGCTTGCTCAGCGGCGGGCGGTCGTACGGGATGCCCTCGGGGTCGACGATCGCGATCGTCCCCCCGAAGCCCCGTCGGCGCAGCTCCTGCGCCGTGGTGAACCCGCCGATGCCGCCGCCGATGATGGCGACGGAGCCGGGCACGGGCTGCTCGGTCATGGCTCAGGCCTCCGCAGGGGCCGAGGTGTCGAGGTAGACCTCGTCGTCACGGACCTCGACCCTGTAGGTCTTCGCCGCGACGGTGGCCGGCATGCACAGGGCCGCGCCGGTCTTGAGGCAGAACCTGGCGGAGTGCAGCGGGCACTCCACCTCGGAACCCTCGATCCAGCCGTCGGCCAGCGACGCCTCCTCGTGGGTGCAGGTGTCGTCGAGCGCGTACCACTCGTCGTCCTCGGTGCGGAACAGGGCGATGTCGTCCTCGGTGCCCGTCACGTCCTTCGAGACGACGATGGCCTCGCCCTCCTCGACGTCGTCGACGGCTGCGACCTTGATCTCGCTCACTTGGTGTTCCCTTCGTTGTTGTTCTTCGTCTCGTGCCAGGCGGGGGTGCTCATCAGCTGCTGCCAGCGGCGGTAGAAGCCGCGGCCGGCCGCATCGGAGTAGAGCTCGCTGGTCAGGCCCGGGTAGCCCTCCTCGTGGCGCTCCGAGCCCATGCCCATCTGGTAGTTGAGGGCGACGTTGCCGGTGATGAAGCCGTGGGCGATCGACTGGCACTCCGACCAGTTCTCGCCGTCGTCCTGCTCGAAGATGCCGCTGGGACCGAACGTCCGCAGGTTGTACAGGCGCTGCGCCTGCTTGACCTCTTCGGGCATGGACTTGTCGAGGATCGTCCAGGCCCACACCTCCATCTTGTCCGGGCCCTTGGGGTGCCAGACGCGGATGGAGCCGTTGACCGGCAGGTAGGAGAAGTTCGGGAAGACCGTGGCGTGGCCGTTGGTCAGCGGGCCCTGCACACGGGAGACGCCCAGGCGCTCCTTCAGGAACTCGTAGTCGTAGTACTCGTGGACCGTCTTGGCGTCGAAGCGGTTCTTCGGGTGGACGGGGAAGCCGGCGCCGTGGCCGCGCTCGGGATCGGTGTACTGGCGGCCGATGCGCTCGGCGATCTCGGCCTTGGGGCCGCGACCGGTCGGTGACATGACCGTCAGCGCCGAGGCGTGCGACATGTTCACGTGGTACCAGTCAGTGGCGAACTGCTCGGCGGCGAGCTTCCAATTGCCGTCGAGCTGCCACTTCATGACGCCCTCGACGACGCAGGTGCCCTCGGGATCCTTGTCGAGCATGGCGTCCATGTACCAGGTCATCTCACCGAGCGCGTCGACGAGCGGTTCGGCGTCGGGGTCCCAGTTGCCGAAGATCAGGCCGTGGTAGAACTGCACGTTCGGCACCTCGACGAGGCCCCAGTCCTCCTTCTTGAAGTCCTCCGGGTAGCCGTCGCCCCTGGGCAGCGAGATCAACTTGCCCTCGAGGTCGTACGCCCAGCCGTGGTAGGTGCAGGTGAAGTTCTTCGTCGAGCCCATGTCGGCACGGCACACGCGCGCGCCGCGGTGACGGCACGAGTTGAGGTAGGCGCGGATCTTCTTCTGCTTGTCCATCGTGACGATGATGGGGTCCTCGCCCATGAACGTCTGGAAGAAGTCGCCCGGCTTCTTGAACTGGTCGGTGTGGGCCAGGAAGAGCCAGCTGCGCGCGAAGATCCGGCGCTGCTCGGCCTGATAGACCGTCTGGTCGGTGAACACCGCGCGGTCGACGAAACCACTGTCGGGATCCACCATCATGGAGAGATCGACCTGCGGTGCCAGCCCCGCCGGGCGGCGCAGAGATCCCATGGGATTCATCGACGTCAACGGGGGAACGGGTGCCCCGGCGTCGCGTGCATCGGTCGTCATCGAACCCTGCCTCCTTGAGTGCCTGCCCCCAATGTTTTCACCCTTTCCCGCCAGTCGCGGGAGTTGCGTTCCAAACATCGAAACGACGACTTGTGTCAAGTCCCGGGACCTGCTGTCACAATCGTCGGACCCGTCGAAAGGACTCCCATGCGCGCCGCCGTCGCCGTCTCCCAGGCCCCCGACAACCCGCTGTCGGGCCTCCACGTCAAGGAAGTGGACGACCCCACTCCCCCGCCGGGCTGGGCGCGGGTGAAGGTGCGCGCCGCGTCGCTCAACATGCACGACCTGTGGACCCTGCGCGGCGTCGGCCACCCGGCCGAGCGCCTGCCGATGATCCTGGGCTGCGACGCCGCCGGCGTCACCGAGGACGGCCGCGAGGTGGTCCTCCACCCGATGATCGCCGACGCCGACGCGGGCTTCGGCGACGAGACGCTCGACCCGAACCGCGCGCTGCTTTCAGAGCGGCACGACGGCGCCTTCGCGGAGTGGGTCGTGGTCCCCCAGCGGTGCCTCGTCGACAAGCCCGCCCACCTCAGCTTCGAGGAGGCGGCCTGCCTGCCGGTGGCGTGGGGCACCGCGTACCGCATGCTCTTCACCCAGGGCGAGGTGCGCGCGGGCGACCGCGTACTCGTCCAAGGCGCTTCCGGCGGCGTGGTCTCGGCCGCCATCACCATGGCGAAGGCCGCCGGGGCGAAGGTCTACGTGACCTCGCGCACCGAGGAGAAGCGGGAGTACGCGCGCTCGCTCGGTGCCGACGAGGTCTTCGAGTCGGGCGCCCGCCTGCCCGAACGCGTCGACGTCGTCGTCGAGACCGTCGGCGCGGCCACCTGGGGCCACTCGCTGCGCTGCCTGCGTCCCGGCGGCGCGATCGTGTGCTGCGGTGCCACCACCGGCGGTGAGCCGCCCGCCGAGCTCCACCGGGTGTTCTACCAGCAGCTGCGCGTGCTCGGCTCGACGGGCTCGACGCTGACCGAGACCAAGCGGATGCTGCGCATGGTCGAGACGATGGGCCTGCGTCCGAAGGTCGACCAGGTCTACGGCCTCGACGAGATCCACGCTGCGTTCGAGCGCATGGCCTCCGGCGACTTCGAGGGCAAGCTCGTCATCGGCTTCCCCGCCTGATCCTGCAGGTCCGAAGTCCCAGACGCGCAGGGGCGCCTCGGCGGTTCCGGGGCGCCCTGTCGCTGTCAGGCGGTTCAGCCGGCCGTCCAGGTGACCGACTCCGACCAGTCGTCGACCTCGGCAGGCAGCCACAGTGGCGCTTCAATGTCCTGCTGCTCCTCGACCCGAAGCTCGCCGACACCGATCGCGCAAGGCGTTCCAAGAGGTCCGCGAGATCACGGTGCGGCGCCTCATCGGCCACTGGCTGCCCCAGCTTCCGCCGGACGCCCACCACGTGTCCCAGTGCATGGCCACCGCCGCGCTGGCCCTGGTCGACGGCGCGCTCATCGCCACAGTGAACGGTCAGGACGTCGACAGGGAGTGGCTCGCCGGATCGTTGACGACGGCCCTCGACGAGGCGGTCGAACGGGCCTGGTCCGAGAGCCCGGCTACGCGTCCCAGCCGCTGATCAGGCGCCGCAGCCGGCTCCGGTTGACACCCGCGCCGACGACGGCGAGGACGGGCGCGGGACTCAGCACGTCGGCGGCGACGGCCTGGATCTCGTCGGCGGTGACGGCCGCATACCGGTCGAGGATCTCGGTGATGGTTCGGGTGTCTCCGATCATCTCGGCGGTGCCCAGGCGCGACATGCGCGCGGTCGGGCCCTCGTAGCCGAGCATCATCTGCCCCCGCATCTGGCCGTGGGCGCGCCGGAGCTCGTGCTCGGCCACCCCGTGCTCGATGACGTCGGCGACGGTGGCGCGGACCACACCGGCGATGTCGGGCACGCGCTCGGGCGAGGAGCCCCACTCGACGGTGAACATGCCCACGTCGGCGTACGCGGCCTCGCTCGCGTCGATGGCGTAGGTGAGCGCGCGGCGCTCGCGCACCTCGACGAACAGGCGCGAGCTCATGCCGCCGCCGAGGATGGCGGCGAGCAGGTTGAGCGCATAGCGTCGCTCGTCGATCTCACCCGGGGCACGGAAGACGCCCGGGCCGCCGAACGCCATGACGGCGTTGGCCTGCTCGAAGGGGCGCTTGTGGGCGAGCACGCCCGGATCGGCCGACAGCCGCGCGGGCGGCGTACGCGTGGGCTGGCTGCGCCGGGCGAGCCGCTCGTCGAGCTCGCGCAGGCTGTCGACCAGCCGGTCATGGTCGACGTGGCCGGCGGCGGTGACGACGATGTTGGACGAGTCGTAGTGGCGCTTGTAGTAACCCACGACCTGTTCACGGGTGAGCCCGCGGATCGACGACTCGGTGCCGATGACGCTACGGGCGAGCGTCGTCCCGGTGAAGAGATTGTTGGCGACGAGCTCGTGGGCCGTCTCGACGGGGTCGTCGTTGTGCATCGCGATCTCGTCGAGGATCACGTCACGCTCGGCCTCGAGCTCGTGGCGCTGGACCGTCGAGGCCGAGAGCATGTCGGAGATGACGTCGACGGCCACGGGGGCGTCGTCGGCGAGTACCTTGGCGTAGAAGCACGTGTGCTCCTTGGCCGTGTAGGCGTTGATCTCGCCGCCGACCTCCTCGATGGCCGCAGAAATCTGTTCCGGCGTACGCCGTTTCGTGCCCTTGAACAGCACGTGCTCAAGGAAGTGGGAGGCGCCGTGGAGGTGGGCCGACTCGTGGCGCGAGCCGGTCCCGACGAAGAAGCCCAGGCTGAACGTGTGGGAGCCGGGCATGTCCTCGCTGAGGACGCGCAGACCGCCCGGCAGCACGGTTCGGCGGGTCTCCCCACCGATGTAGCGCCGGGCGGTCTGTCGGTCGTCGTTGACGGTCAACTGCGGATCAGGGACACCCTCAGGCGTCCTCGGCCTCCGCGGCGCCGACGGCCTTCTCCTCGTCGGTCTCGTCCTCGATGACCGGGACGAGCGAGAGCTTGCCGCGGTCGTCGATCTCGGAGATCTCGACCTGAAGCTTCTGGCCGACCGAGACGACGTCGTCGACGTTCTCGACTCGGGCGCCGCCGGCGAGCGGGCGCAGCTTCGAGATGTGGAGCAGACCGTCCTTGCCGGGCAGCAGCGACACGAACGCACCGAAATTGGTCGTCTTGACGACCGTGCCCAGGTAGCGCTCGCCCTTCTCGGGCATCGTCGGGTTGGCGATCGCGTTGATCGTCGTGCGGGCGGCCTCGGCGGCCACGCCGTCGGCGGCACCGATGTAGATGGTGCCGTCGTCCTCGATGGTGATCTCGGCGCCGGTGTCGTCCTGGATCTGGTTGATCATCTTGCCCTTGGGGCCGATGACCTCGCCGATCTTGTCGACCGGGATCTTGACCGTGATGATGCGCGGCGCGTACGGCGACATCTCGTCGGGACGGTCGATGGCCTCGTTCATGACCTCGAGGATCGTGTAACGGGCCTCCTTGGCCTGGAGCAGCGCCTTCGACAGCTCGTCGGCGGGGATGCCGTCGAGCTTGGTGTCGAGCTGGAGCGCGGTCACGAACTCCTTGGTGCCGGCGACCTTGAAGTCCATGTCGCCCAGGGCGTCCTCGTCCCCGAGGATGTCGGTGAGGGCGACATAGTGGGTCTTGCCGTCGATGTCCTCGGACATGAGGCCCATGGCGATGCCCGCGACGGGGGCCTTCAGCGGCACACCGGCGTTGAGCAGGGCCAGCGTCGAGGCGCAGACCGAGCCCATCGAGGTCGAGCCGTTGGAGCCCAGCGCCTCAGAGACCTGACGGATCGCGTACGGGAACTCCTCGCGGTCGGGCAGCACCGGCACGAGGGCACGCTCGGCGAGGGCGCCGTGGCCGATCTCGCGGCGCTTGGGGGAGCCCACGCGTCCGGTCTCGCCGGTCGAGAACGGCGGGAAGTTGTAGTGGTGCATGTAGCGCTTGTGGTCCTCGGGGGCCAGGGTGTCGAGCTTCTGCTCGAGGCCCAGCATGTTGAGGGTTGTCACGCCGAGGATCTGGGTCTCGCCGCGCTGGAACAGCGCGGAGCCGTGGACGCGCGGGATCACGTCGACCTCGGCCGACAGCGTACGGATGTCGGAGACGCCGCGGCCGTCGATGCGGACCTTCTCAGTCAGGGTGCGGTGACGGACGATCTTCTTCTGCAGCGCCTTGAAGGCACCCGAGATCTCCTTCTCGCGACCCTCGAACTGGGCGTCGAACTTCTCGTGGAGCTCGGCCTTGAGGGCGTCGACGGCGTCGTTGCGCTCGGCCTTGGCCGGGATCGACATGACCTGCCTGGTCTTGTCCTCGGCGTAGCCCTTGACGGCGTCCATGACATCGTCCTCATAGTCCTTGAAGACCGGGAAGTCGGCGGTGTCCTTCGGGAACTTCGCGGCGAGCTCCGCCTGAGCCTCGCACAGCACCTTGATGAACTTCTTGGACTCCTCGAGGCCCTGGCCCACGACCTCCTCGGTGGGGGCGGTGCGACCGGCACGGACGAAGCCCCAGGTCTGCTCGGTGGACTCGGCCTCGACCATCATGATCGCGACGTCGCCGTCGGGCAGGACGCGGCCGGCGACGACCATGTCGAACGTGGCGTCCTCAAGTTGCTTGACCGTCGGGAACGCGACCCACTGGTCCTCGATGAGCGCGATGCGGACGCCGCCGATCGGGCCGGTGAATGGAAGGCCGGCGAGCTGGGTCGACATCGACGCGGCGTTGATGGCCACGACGTCGTACATGACATCGGGATTGAGTGCCATGACGGTCACGACGACCTGGACCTCGTTGCGCAGGCCCTTGACGAACGCGGGGCGCAGCGGGCGGTCGATGAGGCGGCAGGTCAGGATGGCGCCCTCCGAGGGGCGGCCCTCGCGACGGAAGAACGAACCGGGGATGCGCCCCGCGGCGTACATGCGCTCCTCGACATCGACCGTCAGGGGGAAGAAGTCGATGGCGTCGCGCGGCTGCTTCTGGGCCGTCGTGGCCGAGAGCAGCATGGTGTCGTCGTCGATGAAGACCGAGGCCGAGCCAGCCGCTTGACGGGCCAGCAGGCCCGACTCGAAGCGGACGGTGTGCTTGCCGTACTTGCCGTTGTCGATGACGGCCTCGGTGAAGTGCAGGTCAGGTCCCTCCACGGGGATTCCTTTCGTGGTGCGATCGCAGTCGCACGCGGCCGGTCCGATGGTGGAGACGGTCTTCGATCGAGGTCCGCGGGCGCGTGCGCAACTCCCGAAGACCACTACCGAGGACCGATGACTCCCGAGACAGCCGGGCAGGCGCGATCTGGTGTTCATAGGTATGTGGTTGTGTTCTCAGGCTACCCGACGCGGGAACTTTCCCCCACCGCGACCCGCCCGCCCGCACCCGACGCGCTTTATCATCCGTGCATGGTCGTCCTCGCGTATCTCCTCGGAGTCGTCTACACCCATGGCCTCTACCTGGTCGGAGCCGCCGTGGTCCTGTTCTTCCTGTGGAGCTTCTGCCAACGGGACGGGTTGCGTCTCCTCCGCATCCCCCTGGGCATCCTCCTGCTCGCCGTGGTCGGCACACTGGGCTTCTACACCTTCGACATGTCCCGCCGCAGCGACGGCGCGACGGGTGAGCTGATCGCGAAGCACGGCGAACCCGCCAAGATCGAACTGGTGAAGCAGACCGGCAGCCATCGCACCACCGGGCGTCGCCGTTCTGCTTCGATCGACTACGACGTGGTGATCCGTTATGCCGACGGCACCTCGGTGTCCAAGAACCTCGACATCCTGGACATTCCCGCCACCGAGGAGGGATGGCGGATCATCGTCGAGTCCACAGCCTACGAGGCGCGGTGCCTGCCGAAGCTGCGGGAGGCTTGCTCGGTCGTGGGCCGCGCGGCCTGATCCTCCGCCGGCCTGATCCTCCGCCGGCCTGATCCTCCGCCGACCTGATCCTCCGCCGACCTGATCCTCCGCCGACCTGATCCTCCGCCGGCCAGAGACGACGGACGCCGCCCTCCCGAAGGAGGACGGCGTCCGGTTCGTCTGCGGTGCGGGTCAGCGGCGCAGCCCGAGGCGCTTGATGAGCTCTCGGTAGTGCTCGACGTCCTGCTTGGCGACGTAGTTGAGGAGGCGGCGGCGCTGGCCGACCATCAGCATGAGGCCACGACGCGAGTGGTGGTCACCCTTGTGCTGCTTGAGGTGCTCGGTCAGGTGGGCGATGCGCTTGGTCAGAAGAGCGATCTGCACGTCCGGCGAACCCGTGTCGCCCGGCTTGGTCGCGTACTCCTCGATGATCTGCTTCTTGGTCTCGGCGTCCATGGAACGCTCCTCTCCGGTTTCCCGTTGCGCGGCGCCCCCTGCTCGAGTGCATCGGGAGCTCTTGGTGATCCGCGGCCGTCGTGACGGCAACCGGGCGAAGATACCAGCCCGAAGACGTCCGGCGCCACTTGAGGCAGCGGTATTATCGACTTGTCGATGGAGCCGTCGGCTCCGCGGGTCCAGGGTAAGCAGATCCCCGTCAGGCCCTCTCTGCATTGTCCGGACGAGAAAGGCGCGATGACGACCACACTCCACCCCAGCAGCACCGAGGCCAGCGCACACCTTGCGCACGTCAGCCCCCGCGGCGCGCTGAGCACGGCGATCCTCCACGTCCTCACCTCCGGCGGGACCGCGGACACCGCACGGCGCGCGTGCGAGTCCTGGCGCCCACCCCGCCCCGACCACGACCACGTGCTCGAGGACGACGACCTCCAGCTCTCCCTCCTGTTGCTCTACGGCATCCCCTACGGATGGTTCGGCCCGTCCGCCGACATCCTGGAGTGGGACGCCGCCCTCCTGGGCGTGCGTCGCGACCTGGAGTCCCTCCTCGAGAGCGACCTGAGGCGACGTGTGGGCCGGATCGAAGTGCCGGAACCCCGCTCCCGGGCCGTCGCACGGGCCCTGTTCGACCTCACGGGCGGCAAGGTCTCGCCGCTGTCACGCTTCGTCAAGCAGCGTGCGACCCGGGAGCAGCTCCGCGAGCTCCTCGTCCTCCGTGGGCTCTACACGCTTCGCGAGGCCGACCCGCACTCCTGGGCGATCCCCCGCGTACGCGGCCGGGCGAAGGCGGCCCTGGTGGAGATCCAGGCCGACGAGTACGGCAACGGCGATCTGGGCGACATGCACTCGACACTGTTCGCCGCGTCTATGGCGGGGGCAGGACTGTCCACGGACCACCTGGCCCACGTGGACCTGCTCCCCGCACGCGTGCTGGCGTCCCACAACACAATGTCGCTGTTCGGCCTCAACCGAAGGCTGCTCGGGGCCATCATCGGCCACCTCACCGCGTTCGAGATGACCTCGGCGACCCCCAACCTCCACTACCGGGACGGTTTCGCGCGCGTCGGCTTCGGTGACGACGTGACCCGCTACTTCGCCGAGCACGTTCAGGCCGACGCCGTCCACGAGCAGATCGCCGCGCACCACCTCGCCGGCGCGCTGGCCGAGGACGAGCCGGGACGCACGGCTGACATCATGTTCGGGGCCGCCGCCTCGCTCCTCGTCGACGGCCTGGTGGCCGAGGACCTGCTGGCAGCCTGGAAGGAGGGCCGCAGCGCGCTGCGCGGCCCCCTCGCACCCGAGGAGGGGGCACGATGAACGACACCGCACCCGGACCGTCCACCCGGATCACCGCCTATCCCGACGGGCCGCTGATCGTGCGCGGCGACGTTGAAGTGTGCGACGTCGAGGGGAGACCCCTCCCCCTGCGCAACGGTCCGGTCGCGCTGTGCCGCTGCGGCCGGTCCGGCGACAAGCCGTTCTGCGACGGCTCCCATCGCCTCGCCGGGTTCAAGGCGCCCTGAGACCCGCGGACGGCGGGAACCCGCGGGCCACGGGAGGGTCCCGAACATGTGCGGGTGGCTCGCGGCGATCCAGCGGACGTCCGCCACCTCGGGTGCGCGTGCGACCGCCTCGTCGGAGACGAAGCCGACGCGGTCCCACATGAGGGCGCCGGCCGGGGCACGGACGATGAGCGTGGTCTGGTCGATGCCTCCACGGGGCTCGACGTCGAGGGCGAGGAGGTCGAGCTCGCGCTCGGCGACCTCCATGCGGCGGCCGACCAGGTCGGCGAGGCGGACCCAGCACTACCGCTGGCGGGCAGGTGTTGCCTCGCGTCGGCACAGATCGGGCACAGGGGCCCGCTCGCCGGGGCCGCTCCCCCGCAGGTCGCGCACAGCCCGGGCCCGGTGTCGATCGCCATCCCCATGTCCACCTGCACGGCGTGCGGGCACAACGGATGAGTAGGTTGATCACATGAAGATCCTGCAGTCCGCCCGTCTGGTCGACCACGACGATCATCGGGTGGTGTGGGAGGTCGACGGGGCCCACCGGTTGACGGTCGCGGTGCTGGACGACCGGCTGTTCCGGGTATGGCTCCAGCCGGGAGGAACCTCGCTGGTGGACCGCACGTGGCTCGTGGCGCCGGGTGGTGACGTACCGTTCGCCGGCCGCGACCGCGGCAGCCTCGACGGCTTCGGGCTGCCGCAGTTCTCGTTGTCGCAGGACGCGGGTGTGGTGACGATCGCGACGGAGCGGCTGCGCGTACGGGTCCTGACCGAGCCATTGCGGCTGGAGTGGGACCACAGCGCGGGCGACGCGGGGTGGACGCCGCTGGTCCACGACCGGGCGACGGGCGCGTACGCCGTGGGGCGCGACGGCTCGGTCCACCACTGGCAGGACTTCCCGTCCCACCACCGCTACTTCGGCCTCGGCGAGAAGGCGGGCGACCTGGAGCGCACGGGGCGGAGGTTCGAGTTCCGCGGGCTCGACGCGATGGGCTACGACGCGGGCTCGACCGACCCGCTCTACAAGCATGTGCCGGTGACGATCACGGCTAACGCCGGCCAGCCGTTCGGTATGCTCTACGACAACCTCGCCACGAGCTGGTTCGACCTCGGCAACGAGATCGACAACTACCACCGCCGCTACCGAACCTACACCGCCGAGTGCGGCGACCTCGACTACTACCTGTGGGCGGCCGACTCGATGGAGGACGTGACGCGCGGCGTGGGGCGGCTGACGGGAGCCACGTGCTTCCCGCCGCGGTGGTCGCTGGGCTACTCGGGGTCGACGATGCACTACACCGACGCCGAGAACGCCGCGGAGCAGCTGCTGGAGTTCATCGACCTGTGCCGCGAGCACGACATCCCGTGCGACTCGTTCCAGCTGAGCTCGGGTTACACGTCGATCGACGGCAAGCGCTACGTCTTCCACTGGAACCGCGACAAGTTCCCCGACCCGCGTGCGACCACGAAGGCGTTCGCCGACGCGGGTCTCCACCTCGCGGCGAACATCAAGCCGTGCCTGCTCCACGACCACCCGGCGTACGCGGACGCCGAGCGCGACGGGCTGTTCCTCACCGACCCCGACACGGGGCGGCCGGAGCGCTCGCCGTTCTGGGACGACTGGGGGTCCCACCTGGACATGACCAACCCGCGGACCATCGCCTGGTGGCAGCGGGGCGTGACCACCCAGCTGCTCGAGATGGGCATCGGGTCGACGTGGAACGACAACAACGAATACCCGGTCACCGACGGGGGCTCAGTGTGCGCGGGTTTCGGGCGTCCGTTCCCCGTCCGCGCGGCGCGCCCGCTTCATCCACTACTGATGAACAAGGCGTCGCGCGAGGCCCAGGAGGCGTACGCGCCGGACGAGCGGCCGTACCTCATCACCCGCTCGGGTCCCATCGGCCTGCAGCGGTACGCCCAGACGTGGTCGGGCGACAACCGGACGAGCTGGCGGACGCTGCGCTACAACACGCGCATGGGCGTGGGCATGTCGATGTCGGGGCTGTACAACATCGGCCACGACGTGGGCGGATTCTCCGGCGACCGTCCCGATCCCGAGCTGTTCGTGCGCTGGGTCCAGAACGGCGTGATGCACCCGCGGTTCACCATCCACTCCTGGAACGACGACGGCACGGTCAACGAGCCGTGGATGTATCCCGAGGTCCTGCCGGCGGTCCGCGGGGCCATCGCGCTGCGCTACCGCCTGCTCCCCCACCTCTACACGCTGCTGTGGCGCGCCGCCGCCCACGGCGACCCCATGCTGCGGCCGCTGTTCTTCGACTTCCCCGACGACCCACGTGCATGGGACGAGACAGACGACTTCCTGCTGGGCCGCGACCTGCTGGTCGCCCCGGTCGTCGAGCCGGGCGCGACCACGCGCCGCGTACGCCTGCCCGAGGGCGGGCACGGCTGGATCGACTGGCACACCGGCACCCACCACGCCGCCGGCCAGGAGATCACGCTCGACGCCCCGCTGGAGCGGTTGCCGCTGCTGGTGCGCGCGGGCGCGGGCATCGCGCTGTCCGACCGGGTGGCCCACGTCGACGTCGCGGCCGACACCACCCGTACGCTGCGCCTGTTCCCCGCCCCAGCGGGCGCGGGCGAGGTCACGGTGTCCGGTCAGCTGTTCGACGACGACGGCGTCGGCCACGGCTGGAGGGGTGACGACCACCTGGTGGTCGATTGGACGTTCACGTCCACCGCCGACGCGCTGCACCTGGCAGTGGCGACTACGGGGGCATATTCGCCGCCGTGGGAGCGGCTCGACGTCGTCCTGCCCGACGGCGAGACCCGCCCGCTGACCATCGACGACCCGAAGGGGATGACCCGTGCCTGAGCTGTCCTGCCGGATCGACGGCCACACCGCCGTCGTGACCATCGACAACCCCGCCAAGCGCAACGCCATCACCGTCGGGATGTGGGAGGATTTCGTCCCTCTCATGGCCCGGCTCACCGAGGACGACGCCGTGAAGGTGGTCGTCCTGACCGGTGCCGGCGAGAACTTCTCGGCGGGTTCCGACATCGCCGCCCTCGACCAGCTCGGCGACGCGCGGCTGCCGGTCGCCGCCGAGGCCGCGGTCGCGGAGTGCCCCAAGCCGGTGATTGCGGCGATCCGCGGGTTCTGCCTGGGCGGGGGCTGCGAGATCGCCACCGCCTGCGACCTGCGCATCACCGGTGACGACGCTCGGTTCTCGGTGCCGCCGGCGAACCTCGGGATCATCTATCCGCTGTCGGCCACCGAGCGGCTCGTGAACCTGATCGGCCCGGCCGCCACCAAGCACCTGATGTTCACCGGGGAGCCGATCGGCGCCGCCCGCGCGCTCCACATCGGCCTGGTCGACGAGGTCGTCGCACCCGACACGGCGCTCGACCGCGCGCTGCACGTCGCCGATCGCATCGCCTCGCGCTCGCAGCTGACCGTCCAGGCCAGCAAGGAGGTCGTCGATGGGCTGGCGGGTGGCCGGCCCGACGTGGCCGACGTGGCCGCGGGCTGGTTGCGGCGCGCGAACCACGGACCCGATCTGGCCGAGGGACGCGCGGCGTTCCTGGAGCGGCGTACGCCCGACTTCAGCTGGACGCGTCACACCCCGGACGCAGGGCTCGAGGCATGATCGGCACGCAGCCGCGGCCCTGGCGCCGCTACGTCGCCGTGGGCGACTCGTTCACCGAGGGCATGTGCGACGTCGACACCTCCCGCGACAACGCGTTCGTGGGCTGGGCCGACCGGCTGGCCCTGCGCCTGGCGAAGGTCGCCGCCCACGACGCCTCCCAGTTCGAGTACGCCAACCTCGCCATCCGCGGGCGCAAGCTCGACGACATCGTCACCCGCCAGGTCCCGCTGGCGCTCGAGCTGGAGCCGGACCTGGTCTCGCTCGTCGGCGGCGGCAACGACATCCTGCGGCCCCGCGCCGACATCGACGCGCTCGCCGAGCAGCTCGAGGAGGCCGTCGTACGCTGCCGCGAGGCCGGTGCCGACGTGCTCATGGCCACGCCGGTGGACCCATCGGAGGCACCGATCATCCAGATGACCCGCGGGCGTGCCGCGACCTTTGCGGCGAAGATCTGGTCGATCGCGGAGCGCCACGGCGCGTACGTGGTCAACCAGTGGGGCATGGACGAGCTGCGCGACTGGCGCCTGTGGGGCGCCGACCGCATCCACATGACGCCCGACGGCCACGAGCGCGTCAGCCTCAGGGCGTACGCCGCGCTGGGCCTGCGCCCCGAGGACGCCGAGCTGCCGCAGGCCCTGCCACCGCTGGAGGCCGTGCCGTGGCGTACGCGGCTGGCCAACGACGCATCGTGGACGCGGACCTACTTCGGTCCGTGGGTGCAGCGCCGACTAACCGGCCGTTCCTCGGGTGACGGAATGAGCGCGAAGCGTCCCCGTGCCGAGGTCGTCGACCCGACCGCCGCACTGCCGGTCGCCGACTGACCCGCCCCCGTCCCCGACCGTGCGGAAATGTCGTTGCCGTGCGTGACAGGATGGCGGGGAACCACCGACGGAAGGAACTGACATGGCCGAGCTCAAGGACCGCCTGCGCGCCGACATGACCGCTGCGATGAAGGCGAAGGAGAAGGAGACCACGAAGGTCCTGCGTGCGGTGCTGACCGCCCTGCAGACCGAGGAGGTCTCCGGCGAGGCCGCACACGAGCTCACCGCCGACCAGGAGCTCGCCGTCGTCACCAAGCAGGTCCGTCAGCGTCGCGATTCCGCCGCCGAGTACGCGAGGGCCGGCCGCCAGGACCTCGCCGACACCGAGCTGGCAGAGGCCGAGATCCTGCAGAAGTACCTCCCCGAGCCTCTGTCGGCCGAGGATCTCGACGCGCTGGTCGAGGCCGAGATGGCGGCCGCCGGTCCAGACGTCTCGATGAAGCAGATGGGCCAGATCGTGAAGGCGGTCAACGCGAAGGCCCAGGGCCGGGCCGACGGCGGCACGGTCGCCGCGGCCGTCAAGAAGCGCCTCATGGCGAAGTGATCCCGAACCCCGCCGAACCAGGAGAGCCGAGCATGGACACCCGGATGCAGCAGCAGATCATCGACGAGCTCGAAGTCGTGGACCCGGCGACGTTCGACGCGGCGGCCGAGGCCGAGCGCCGCATCGCGTTCCTCGCCGACTACCTCGAGACGACGCGGTGCGCGGGCTACGTGCTCGGCATTTCCGGCGGCGTCGACTCCTCATTGGGTGGTCGCCTCGCCCAGCTGGCGTGCGAACGGGTACGCGAGCGCGGCGGGAACGCCACCTTCGTGGCGATGCGTCTGCCGTACGGGGTCCAGAAGGACGAGGACGACGCCCAGCGCGCGCTGGCGTTCATTCGCCCCGACGAGACCATGACGGTGAACGTCAAGCCGTCGGTCGACGGCATGTGGTCCGAGCTCTTGGGCGCGGGCATGCCGGTCAGCGACGACAAGGACGACTTCGTCAAGGGCAACGTCAAGGCCCGCGAGCGGATGATCGCCCAGTTCACCGTCGCCGGCGCGCGCAACATGCTCGTCATCGGCACCGACCAGGCGGCCGAGGCCGTGGTCGGCTTCTTCACGAAGTTCGGCGACGGCGCGTGCGACCTCACTCCCCTCGCGGGGCTGCCCAAGCGACGGGTGAAGGAGATCGCCCGCCATCTGGGTGCCGGAGAGCGCGTCGTCGAGAAGGTTCCCACCGCCGACCTCGAGGACGACAAGCCGCTGATCGCCGACGAGGTCGCACTCGGGGTCCGCTACAGCGACGTCGACGACTACCTCGAGGGCAAGGAGATCCCGGCCGAGGCCGAGAAGACGATCCTGGGCTGGTACCGGCGTACGGCCCACAAGCGGGCGCTGCCGGTCACGCCGCGCACGTGGGAGCGCCGCAAGCGCTCCTGACCACACGGAATGCGGATTGTTCCGCCCCCGGGGAACCTCGCGGGCGGCGTCCGCTTCGTACCCTCGTGATGGCAGCCGGTGGTCGGCGGCCGTGGTTCAGGGGGAACACCAAATGCGCAGGTCTGTGATCGCATCCGTAGCGGCTCTCGCAGTCGCTGCTCCGCTCGCCATCGGCGTGGGCGTCGCGTACGCCGACATCTCGTCCGACACAAAGCGGTTCTGCACCGTCCCATCGACCGACCGGATCGGTTGCACGATCTCCATCCCGATCGGTCAGCTCAACGACGGTGTCGACGAGGGCAGGCAGGTCAAGGCCATGCTGCACGGCGCCCCGAACGCCAAGATCGACTTCGCGGTCTTCCACGCCGACCGCACCAAGACGCCGATGAGGATCACCCGGGTGTCCCAGCCGACGGCCGTCGCCCTCGACGGTCGTGGCGACGCGACGGCCACGATCACCATCGACAAGCTGAAGGCCCCGATGACCGGCGGCAACGAGGACTTCTTCGTGGCTCCCGCCGACACCACCGACCCGGCGAAGGTGCCCGGCACCAACCGCGGCAAGGTCGAGCAGTTCCGTGTCAACTCGGCCCGTGCCAAATTCGTCGGGCTCTCCGCGAAGCCCCGCAGCGGCGACCGTTTCCTCCCTGGCGAGCAGATCGGCTACAAGCTCGAGGCGGGCCTGGCGGGTGACAAATACGTGGTCCAGCTCAAACGCGACGGCAAGTGGCAGAAGGTCAACGACCCCAAGGCTGCCCAGTACGCAGCGATCAGCCCGACCACCCGCACGGCGACGGTGTGGTGGACCATGCCGCCGCTGCCGGCCGGCTCCTACGACGTCCGCATCTCCAACGCCGCGGCGCCCGACGCGCCGGTCTGGTCCGACAAGTTCGAGGTCTCGGCGGGGTCGAGCGTCCCCCAGCCCACGACCGTGCCGCCGGCCACCCGGACGGCCAAGCCGTCGGGCTCCGCCTCGCCGTCGGCGACCGCCAAGCCGACGCCCCCGGCCAACCCGACGAAGACGCCGACCCGGACCGCCAAGCCCACGACCACGGCCAAGCAGTCGGGCTCCGCGACGCCCAAGCCCTCCACGACCGCCGCCCCGCGCGCCACAACGTCCCCGACCGTCACGACGCCGCCCCCGACGGATACGCCGACGAAGATCGACATGCGCGCCGCGTCGATGCTTGTCAACGAGGCCGGGGACAACACTCCGGTCTACACGCTCAACGGCGATGAGATGCACACCTTCGGCAAGCTCGCCGACGAGCACGGCCCGATCGCGAACGCCACCGTCGTGCTGCGCGACGTCACCGGCGGAGCCTCGCGCGAGCTGGGTCGGGCGACAACCGATGAGACCGGCAAGTTCGACATCACCGTGACGCTGCCGGCCGGCTGGCGCACCAACCGCGACTTCCGCGTCCAGCTGGCGTACGACGGCTCCAACACCCACAAGCCCATCTCGCTGGTGAAGCACCCACTCGACCACAACGCCACGCAGAACGGCGGGGAGACCGGTGACCCGACGGAGGGACGCCCCGATGCGAAGGGCCAGTCCTACACGCCGAGCGAGAAGGACGAGAAGGGCGGCCTGGCCAGCACCGGCCGCTGACCTCCCACCCACCGCTACACACGAGCGGCCCTCTTCGCAGGGGCCGTTCGCCGTGTTCCGGTGGGCGCTCAGCCGAGGGCGGCGAGGGCGTCGTCGGGGCGGTTGGTGATGATCGCGTCCACGCCGAGGGCCACGCACAGCTCGAGGTGTTCGCGCTCGTCGACGGTCCACACGTTGACCGCGACGCCGGCCTGGTGGGCGTACTCGACGACACCCCTGACCTGCAGGAATGGCAGGCACGGGTGGATCGCGGCCGCACCGAAGTCGGCGGCGTACTCCCAGGGCAGGTAGAGGCCCTCGGCGAACAGCAGTCCCAGCGGCACATCGCGGTCGAGCTGCTGCAGCGTCTTGAGGCTGTAGTGGTTGAACGACGAGACGAGCACACGCTCACGCATGCCGGACGCCTCGATGGCCGCCAGAGTGGCCTTCTCGATGCCCGGGTAGAAGTTGATGCCGTTCTTCAGCTCGACGTTGACCGACAGTCCGGTGGGACGCAGCGCCTCGAAGACCTCGGCAAGGGTCGGGAGCGCGACGCCGCTGAATCCGTCCATGCCGTTCGCGTAGTCGTGCCCACGCAGCTCGGCGAGCGTCATCGCGGCGACGGTGCCGGTTCCGTCGCTGGTGCGGTCGATCGTCTCGTCGTGGACGACCACCAGCTCGCCGTCGGCGCTGAGCTGGACATCGAGCTCGACGCCGTGGGCGCCCTGCTCGGCAGCCAGCAGAAAGGCTTCGATGGTGTTCTCGGGGGCGTACGCCGAGGCGCCGCGGTGGGCCCAGATCTTCGTCATGCGTCGATCGTTTCAGGTGCAGGTTTCCTGCTGGTGTACGCCGGGTCGCGGCTGTCGACGTACTCGACGCCGGCGGCGAGGCCGCTGAGCCCGCGGCGGGTGAAGAAGATCGACAGGATCGCGGCGAGGGCCCAGACCAGGCCGATGCCCTGCCCGACCCACGTGTCCTGGCCGAAGATCAGGACGGCTACGGGAACCATGACCGCCAGCGGCCGCAGGAGGCGCCGCCACCACTCGGGCGCCCGGCCGTCGCGCACGGGACGCAGGTAGGTGGTGCGCTGGCCGAGCGACGAGCCGTCGCCGCTGATGGTGGCGACGAGCGCGAAGACCACGACGATGACGTTGGCCGCGATCAACCACTTCTCCACCGCGGGTGTCGGGTTCTCGAGCGTGACCCGGCCGAGATAGCGGTAGACGAGGGTGATGAAGAACGCGGCCACCGCCCACACGACGAGGAAGTAGGTCATGTCGAGCACCTGCGACAGCCAGCGGCGCCCCTTGTCGACGGGCCGGGCGCGGTCGGCGGTGGCCTCGAGCTCGTCGGAGGTCGGGAACAGGTGCGGGAACAGCGTCGCCAGCGCGACGCCGACGAGCGTGCCGGTGGTGTTGGTGAACAGGTCGATGACGTCGGCCAGACGGTAGGCGCACTTGAACACGCCGTAGACGCCGGTGAACTGGGTGACCTCGATGAGCAGCGACGTGCCGAGGCCCACGAGCGCGGTGGTCAGCACCTTCCACTCGCCGATGCGGCGGCCGAACCAGCCCAGCGGCACGAACAGCGCGACGTTGAAGACCATCTCGAGCACGGAGAAGTCCATGAGCGCCTTGTGCAGCGGCAGCCCGGCGGTGGAGCTCTGGACGCGGCGTACCGCCTCGATGGGGTCGAGGTTGAGGCGCTGGTGGCGGGCGCACCACGCGTCCGACAGCGTCTGCGGCAGCGGGAACATCGTGTACGCGATCAGCGCCGCGCAGTAGACGAGCAGCGCGCACATCAGGCCCAGCCGGAGTTCGGCGATCTCGCCGTAGCGCCGGTACTGCCAGATGACGAACGGGATGAACAGCACGAGCGAGAGAGCGCCGCCCACCATGAGGGAGTTGATCGCGTTGTCCACCACGGGCAGGAGTCTCCCACGGCCGGCGGCGACCCATACATCGAGCACGCGCCCGGCACGAGCTGTCGCACCCTGTGCGTCTCGAACAGATCGGCGAGCGAGGCGTTCAGCCGCGCGATCGTCTCTTCGTGGACGCCGACCGCCGCCCAGACTTGATGTGTCCCTGCTCGGTGGCGCAGCTCGCGGCCCACGTCGCCGAGGTGCGCAGCGGGGCCTGGCGGCCGCTGTTGACGGCGTGCCCAGTGTCGGGCGGCTGGCAGTGGCCGACCCTCACCCGGCGGGTTCCCGGACGCATCCATCGGGCTGGAGCGGACACTCCACTCGCGCGTCGACCCACCGCTCCGCCCGGACCCAGGCATCAACACTCACAGGAGTGAACTGGTCGAGGAACCGGGCGCGATGGTCGCGCCAGACCCGGGCACATCCAGCACAGGACCTGAGCACGGCTCAGCCAACAGGGCGGCGTACTCGATACGGACCACCTGAAGTACCGCACCGTTCCCTCGGCGCTGGCGCACAGATACCAGTCGCTGCTGGCCGACACCAGAGCATGCGGCTCAACCACCAGTTATCGCGCGTGTGGCTTGGCGTGAGCGATAGGTCAGCTGCAACTGAAGACAGAGCACCTTTCACATCGGTATCCAAATATCCGTAAGTACAAACCCCTATTTGTGTTAGCGTGGTTCACGAACATAGGAGGTGGCACGTGGACGCGGCAGAAGCAATCGATGTTGACGTGGCGTTGCGCGCGTTGGCTGATGCCAACCGGCGCGCGATCTTGCGGGTGATCCGTTCAGGTCCGCAACCGGTGGGTGAAGTGGCCCACATGGTGGGCTTGTCGCAACAGACGACCTCCCACCACTTGCGGACGTTGGAACGTGCGGGTTTGGCCACGGTCACGGCTGATCGGACGCGTCATCTGTACGCGCTGAACACGGATGGCTTGGCGGCGGTGCGGTCGTATTTGGATGACTTCTGGCCCGGGAAGCTGGCCGCGTTGAAGTCCGTGATCGAACAGCGAGAGGCAGACCGTCATGGCTGAGTTTCGAGACTGGATCGAGATCGCCGCATCACCGGAGACTGTGTTCGCCTACCTCACGACGAACGAGGGCATGACGGCATGGATGGGCCAGTACGCCGATCTTGACCCCACCCCCGGCGGTCGGTTCGCCGTCGACATTGCCGGCTACCCCGTCCGCGGCGAGTACCTGGCGGTCGAGGAGCCCCGACGCGTGGTGGTCTCCTGGGGCTTCCCCGGCAACGACGAACTGCCGGCCGGGGCTTCCACTGTCGAGTTCGCGCTGACCGCGACCACGACGGGAACCCGCGTCGATCTACGGCACTTCAACCTGCCCGACGGTGCCGTTCGTGGCCACGCTGACGGTTGGGCCAACTTCCTGCCCCGCCTGCGCCTCGCGGGCGCAGGACGCGACGCCGGTCCCGACCACTGGCGTCCTCTCACAGACTGACACCGACCACAACACGGATGACGAAAGGAACCCCAGCATGACATCACTGACTCCCTACGAGATCGTCACGAGCTACCACCGGGCCTGGACCACAGGTGACATCGAGACCGCCATGACCTACGTCGCCGAAGACATCACCTGCCGAGCCCCCGGCGTCGATCTGGACGGCAAGCAGGCCTACCAGGGTTTCATCGCTGCTTTCGCGCCCAGCCTGACCGGGATCGGTGACATTGCCGAGTTCAGCGACGGTGACCGTGTGGCCCTGTTCTACTACCCGCAAACCGCGACCACCGACACAACACCCGCCGCCGAGTGCTTCACCATCCGTGACGGCAAGATCGTCGACAGCGTGCTGATCTTCGACCGGCTCTCCTACGGCCCGCCCACCCAAGGCTGACACGGATGACTGCCCCGACACCGCCACAGGACGCCCTCCTGCAGCGGGTACGTGAACTGGTTGTCGCCGAGCCCGACGTGCGTGAAGTGTCGATGTTCGGCGGTCGCGCGATCATGGTCAACAACAAGATGATCGTCAGCGTCGGCAAGGACGGCCGCCTCCTGGTCCGCGTCGACGCCACCAACCACGAGTCACTGCTGAACCAGCCAGGCGCAGACCAAGCCGAGATGGGCGCCGGGAGAACCATGGGCCCCGGCTGGATCACCGTCCACCCCGACGCGCTCGACGACCACCACCTGACCTTCTGGATCGACACCGCCATGACCTACAACCGCGCCATCACCGGGCTCGGATGAGGAGCAGTTCGACTCAGCTCAGACGGTGACGGACCCGAAGGTTGCCGGATCCTGACGGGCAGCAACTGCTTCGATCCGTGTCGAAGCGGCGAGCAGATATCGAGACCGCTGGTTGACTCGCGCACGCCAGCCTTGGACTTGCGCAAGGGCCTCGTCCAGGCTGCCGTTGGAGTGGATCTGTTCCAGCGCCGTCACGATGTGCGGGAGTGGGACGTGTCCGCGCCGCAACATGTGGACGAGGTGGGCGTCACGAACGTCCTCGGGTTGGTACTCGCGATTCCCGGCCGGGTGACGCCGCGGAGCCAATGCCCCTGCCTTCTCCCAGCTACGAAGAGTGGTCGGCGTCACGCCTAGCTTGCGTGCCAGTTCTCCGATCGTCAGGGGATCAGTAGTCGCTTCGGCAGGACGGCCTGCTGCCGCAGTCGCCAGTACCTTCTCAAGCCGGCCGAGGGTTTCCCGATCCTGAGCCAGTGACGCATGGGCTGCATCAAGGTGAGCCAACGCGTCGTCGACGTCGCCCCTGGTGATGGCCGTCATGATCCGCCTGGCGAGCCGGTATCCAACAGCTCGCACCAACAGCAGGAAGGCATGAAGAGCGTCCATGTGTCGCTGTTCGTAGACGCGGTATCCACTCGGGGAGCGCAGGGCTGGCGGCAGCAGCCCCTGCGCCTTCGTAGTTGCGGACGGCTTGTGGGGACACTCCTGCCGAGCGTGCGAGATCGATCGGCTTCATCAGATTCCCTTTTGAAGGTTGAAAGCAACATCAACCGAACTAGAAGGGCAAAGCGGCTCTTCACGAACGAGGGTGTAGTCGGTTGAGCGCGTCGGTGGCCGGGTAGGGGTCGAGGTCTCCCGGATGATGGAAGTTCTTCACGCTCGCCATCCCGAAAGACCTCGACGTGCTCCACCCTACTTTCGCGACCCCTGACCTGACCACGTTCTGCCGCCTCGACGAGCTCGGCCTCGTCGCCGTCGGCCAGCTGATCGAGCCGGATCGGGCCACGATCGAATGCCGCGTCGTCGAGGACGACCCGTGGTGTCGGAAGTGCGGTGTCGAGGGCGTGCCGCGGGACACGGTCACGCGTCGACTGGCGCACGAGCCGTTCGGGCACCGGCCGACGACCCTGCTGGTGCGGGTGCACCGGTACCGGTGCGGAAACTGCCGGCGCACGTGGCGGCAGGACATGACGCGGGCAGCGGCGCCGCGTGCGAAGATCTCCCGCGGCGGCCTGGAGTGGGCGCTGCGGGGCATCGTCATCGACCACCTCACCGTCACCCGCGTCGCCGCAGGTCTCGGGGTGTCCTGGAGTGCCGCGAACGCCGCCGTCCTCGCGGAAGGCAAGCGGCGCCTGATCGACGACCCCGCCCGGTTCGACGAGGTCACCACGATCGGTGTCGACGAGCACGTCTGGCGACACACGAGGCTGGGCGACAAGTACGTCACCGTGATCATCGACCTCACGCCCGCGAGGAACAAGACCGGGCCGGCGAGGCTGCTGGACATGGTCGAGGGCCGCTCCAAGGCGGTGTTCAAGCAGTGGCTCGTCGCCCGTCCTGCGGACTGGGCGAAGCGGATCGAGGTGGTCGCGATGGACGGCTTCGCCGGGTTCAAGACCGCTGCCGCCGAGGAACTCCGACGCCGTCCCCGTCATGGACCCGTTCCACGTGGTCCGCCTCGCCGGCGACGCGCTGGATGTCTGCCGGCGTCGGGTCCAGCAAGACACCACCGGTCACCGCGGGCTCAAGGGCGACCCGCTCTACAAAGCCCGCCGCACCCTGCACACCGGGGCGAGCCTGCTCACCGACCGGCAGCGGGCACGCCTGGACGCAGTGTTCGCGAGCGAGGAGCACGTCGAGGTCGAGGCGACCTGGGGCATCTACCAGCGCATCGTCGCGGCCTACCGGGAGCCCGACAAGAAGAAAGCGAAGGCGATGATGCAGGAGGTGATCGCTGCGATCAGCAGCGGCGTTCCCGCGGCGCTCGTCGAGGTCCGCAAGCTCGGCCGGACCATGAAGCAGCGGGCGGGCGACATCCTCGCGTTCTTCGACCGCCCCGGCACCAGCAACGGCCCGACCGAGGCCATCAACGGGCGACTCGAACACCTCCGCGGCTCCGCCCTCGGCTTCCGCAACCTCACCCACTACATCGCTCGGTCGCTGCTCGAAGCCGGAGGGTTCAGACCCGCGCTACACCCTCATTCGTGAAGAGCCGGCAAAGCTTACACCGAATATTCACAGTTACAATCATAAAGCGTGACCGAAGACATGGAACCGACAACCGCACCATCCCTCCGGCCGTATCTCGACTTGCCCCTGGCGAAGATCCGGGCAGTCACGGCCTTCAACGCATCGTGTGCTGAGTTGGTCCTGGGGCTGTTCGAGGCGGAGCATCCACAGGATGCTCGTCCCCGTGATGCCGTTGAGGCTGCGTGGGCGTTCGCTTCCGGGGAACCTCGATCTCGCAGACAACGGACCACGGCAGTGTCGGCCCACCGCGCTGCGAAAGCCCCGGGTCAATGCGCGAGCCACGCTGCTATGGCTGCTGGTGATGCAGCCGCCTCGGCGTACCCCCACCCCCTGGCGCGAGCCACGCAAGTCGGGCATATCCTGCGCGGGCCGTCGCATGCAGCCCTCGCGCTGCGGAAGAAGGCCGGGGGCTTTGTCTATCACGATGGGAGTCTGGATGTCGTTCTGGAACGGCTAACCCCAGCCGTCATTGAGGTTCTGTTCCTGTATCCCCAGCCCAGCAAAGGGGCCAGCGAGGTATCCGGAGTCATGAGCTCTCTGGACTCACTCATCCGGAGAATGGCGGGACGACAGTGCTGATCTGGACGGGCGCTGGTTCGCCGATAGCAGCCGGGCGTAAGCACTCCGTTGCCCTGCGCCCCGACGGATGTGTGGTTTGCACTGGCATTGGTGGGACTCCCGAGACCAGCACCGCACAGTGGCAAAGGATTGTGGCTGTGGCGGCGGGAAACGTTCATCTTGCCTCCAACACCGGGAAATCCCACACCGTGGGCCTTCGCGACGATGGAACAGTCGTGGCGACTGGATGGAACGGGGATGGGCAGTGCGATGTCCGTTCGTGGGGCACGGTCATTGGTATCGCTGCAGGATGGCGCCGCACCTTGGCGGTGCTGGCCGACGGAACAGTTCGAGCAGCTGGCCGTGGGCGGGAGCGCGCGTGTGACGTGGAGTCTTGGACGGAGGTCGTTGCGGTCGCAGCGGGAGACTGGCATAGCGTCGGCCTCCGATCCGATGGGACCGTCGTGGCCGTTGGAAACAACCAGCGGGGTCAATGTGAGGTAGCTTCTTGGAGCGCGATGCGGGCCATCGCGGCGGGCTACCTTCACACTGTTGGAGTCACGAGCGGCGGCGCTGTCCTCGTGGCCGGTGATCGGACGGCTGCACCAGCCCTAACCTCCATGTGGCGCAACATAGTTTCCATCGCTGCCGGGAGCCGTCACACAGTGGCGATAGACGCCGAAGGCAACGTATTCGCCGCCGGCGACAATACGTATGGACAATGCGATGTGGGCGGCTGGCACAACGTCGTGGCTGTTGCCGCTGGGGCGACTCATACCCTCGGCCTTCGCAGAGACGGTCTCGTCCTGGCCACAGGAAGCAATGCATTCCAACAATGTGAGACGGGCTCGTGGCGCGGACCGACCGTGTAGAAGCGCGACTCGGTGACTGCGCCGTGCCCGTCGCCCGACCTCAGGCGTCGAATGCTGTTTCTTCATCCCCGAGTGCCGTCCGGCCTCGTCGTGAGGTTGCAGCGGCACTGGAGGCGATGCCGCACGACCTCGGGCATCGATGGTCAATCGCCGAGCTGGCCCGGGTGGTGCATGTGTCAGGCTCACACTTGATGAGGTTGTTCACCGAGGAAATCGGGATGGCGCCGATTGCGTGGCTGACGCGTCGGCGTGTCCAGGAGATGGCTCGTCTGCTGCGACAAACGCGCCTGTCGATCCTGGAGATTGCTCGGCAGGCCGGTTGGCGAGATCGGGGTCACGCGTCAGAGCAGTTCAAGCGAATCACCTGGGCCCAAGACAGCAATAAGGCCCGAACCGAAACCATCGACGATGGCAAGGGTTCGAGCCTTGTGCGTGGGGTGGGCGCAGAGGGACTCGAACCCCCGACATCCTGCTTGTAAGGCAGACGCTCTAACCAACTGAGCTATGCGCCCGAGGGACGCTTTATGGTAGCGGCGATCTCCGCCACGGCCAATCGGGTCTCAGGCGGCGCGGAGATCGCGCAGGGCCTGCAGGTGGGCGGCGATGTCGCGTCCCTGTCCGGCCTCGCTGTAGTCGGTCCAGCGGATGACGGCGTCGGGGTCGATCAGGAACGAACCGCGGCGCGAGGCGCCCTTGGACTCGTCGAAGACGCCGAACCGCTGGGAGATGGCCCCGTGGGGCCAGTGGTCGGAGACCAGGTTGCAGCCGAAGCCCTCCGCGTCGGCGAAGACGCGCAACGAGAAGGTCGTGTCGCACGAGATGGCGGCGATGCGACACCCGAGGGCGTCAAACTGCGGCCGCAGGTCGCGCAGGGCGCGGAGCTCGGCGCTGCAGATGCCGGTGAAGGCATAGGGGTAGAAGAACAGCAGCCACCACGACCCGTCGGGAACCGCGGTGATCTGGCCGTATTGGTTCGTGCCCTCGAAGGGCTCGACCCGGGTGCCGGCCTCCGGCCTCACCGACGACCGCCCTTGGGCCGCACGAGACGCGTGGCGGCCCAGTCGGTGGAGACCCCGGCGGTGCCGGTCTGGGAGAAGCCCGCGGTGGTGGCGGCCTCGGCGATGTCAGCGGGCTCGACGTGACCCTCGCGGCCGACCTTCGGCGTCATCAGCCAGATCGAGCCGCCGGCGGTGAGGTCGGTCAGTGCGTCGACGAGCCCGTCGACCAGGTCGCCGTCCTCCTCGCGCCACCACAGCAGCACCGAGTCGACGGCCTCCATGGCCTCCTCCACCAGCTCGCCGTCGATCGAGTCCTCGATCGCGACACGGAAGTCGTCGTCGACGTCTTCGTCCCAGCCCAACTCCTGGACGACCATGCCCTGCCTGAGGCCCAGCTTGTCGGCGATCGCCGCGACGCCTGGTCCTGTGCTGCCCACCCGATCCTCGCTTCTTTCTCCGCCGTGCCCCGAGGGCACGAGCAAGTACGCCGCGTACGGCCTTGGTCAAATCGTGCCAGACGCACCCGGACCGGAGGAACAGGAGGGGGGTGAGGGGCGTGATGACAACCACGGTCCCCCGTGAAACCGACCGGGCGGGAAGTGAGAGGATGACCCGGAATGCACCTGCATTCACACGCACGCAGTAAGGAGTCTGCATGGCCAGGCCAGGAGAGCGCCCCGCGATCACCGCCGAGGGCACGGCATTCCAGCTTCCCGACATCGATCCCGAGGAGACCCAGGAGTGGCTCGACTCGTTCGACGGCCTGCTGGACGCCTCGGGACAGAACCGCGCACGGTTCATGATGCTGAAGATGCTCGACCGAGCGCGCCAGCGTCAGGTGGGACTGCCGGCGCTGCGCAGCAGCGACTACATCAACACCATCGCCCCCGAGGACGAGCCCTACTTCCCCGGTGACGAGGACCTCGAGCGCCTGATCCGCCGCGCGATCCGCTGGAACGCCGCGATCATGGTCTCCAAGGCCAACCGCAAGGGCCTCGAGGTGGGCGGCCACATCGCCACCTACCAGTCAGCCGCGTCGCTGTACGAGGTCGGCTACAACCACTTCTTCCGCGGCAAGGACCATCCGGGCGGCGGCGACCACGTCTTCGTCCAGGGCCACGCCGCACCGGGCATCTACGCCCGCTCGTTCCTGCTCGGCCGCCTGAGCGCCGACCAGCTCGATGGCTTCCGTCAGGAGCACTCGCGCGGCGCCGGCAACGGCCTGTCGTCCTACCCGCACCCGCGCTCGATGCCGAGCTTCTGGGAGCACCCGACGGTGTCGATGGGCATCGGCGCGATGACGTCGATCTATCAGGCGCGCTTCAACCGCTACCTGCACAACCGCGGCATCAAGGACACCTCCCAGCAGCACGTGTGGGCGTTCCTCGGTGACGGCGAGATGGGCGAGCCCGAGTCGCTGGGCGCGATCAACGTCGCCGCGCGCGAGGGCTTGGACAACCTGACGTTCGTCATCAACTGCAACCTGCAGCAGCTCGACGGCCCGGTGCGCGGCAACGGCAAGATCGTCCAGGAGCTCGAGTCTCTGTTCCTCGGCGCCGGCTGGAACGTCATCAAGGTGCTGTGGGGCCGTGACTGGGACCCGCTGCTCGCCCAGGACGTCGACGGTGCGCTGGTGAACAAGATGAACACCACGCCCGACGGGCAATTCCAGACCTACACGACCGAGGACGGCGCGTACATCCGCGACCACTTCTTCGACGACCCGCGCCTGGCGCGCATGGTCGCCGATATGTCCGACGACCAGATCAAGAACCTGTCGCGCGGCGGCCACGACTACCGCAAGGTGTACGCGGCGTTCAGCTCGGCGTTCAACCACGTCGGCCAGCCCACGGTCATCCTCGCCCAGACGGTGAAGGGCTGGACGATCGACGCCCTCGAGGCGAAGAACGCTACCCACCAGATGAAGAAGCTCACGGTGGCCGACCTCAAGGCCTTCCGCGACCGCATCAAGATCCCGATCCCCGACTCCCATCTCGAGGACGCGTACAACCCGCCCTACTACCACCCGGGCAACGACTCCGAGGTCATCAAGTACATGATCGACCGGCGCATGAAGCTCGGGGGCTACGCCCCCGAGCGCCGTGTGAACCCCCGCAAGCTGGAGCTGCCGGCCGACAAGACCTACAAGCCGCTGCTGGCCAAGCCCGCCGAGGGCCACGCCGTCCCGAAGGTCGCCACGACGCAGGCGTTCGTGCGCCTGCTGCGCGACCTGATGAAGGACCCGGAGATCGGCCAGCGCATCGTCCCGATCGCGCCCGACGAGTTCCGCACCTTCGGCATGGACTCGATGTTCCCGACCGCCAAGATCTACAACCCGGCGGGCCAGAACTACGAGTCGGTCGACCGCAAGCTGCTGCTGTCGTGGAAGGAGTCGGCCCAGGGCCAGCTGCTGCACGAGGGCATCTCCGAGGCCGGCGCGCTGTCGTCGTTCACGGCGGCGGGCACGGCGTACGCGACCCACGGCGAGCCGATGATCCCGGTCTACCTGTTCTACTCGATGTTCGGCTTCCAGCGCGTCGGCGACTTCATCTGGGCGGCCACCGACCAGCTGTCTCGCGGCTTCCTCATGGGCGCCACCGCCGGTCGCACCACCCTGACCGGTGAGGGCCTGCAGCACGCCGACGGTCACTCGCCGCTGCTGGCGGCGACCAACCCCGCGGTTGTCCACTACGACCCCGCGTTCGCGTTCGAGGTCGCCCACATCGTCAAGGACGGCCTGCGCCGCATGTACGGCTACGGCGGCGACCCCGACCACCCCAACGGCGAGGACGTCATCTATTACCTGACGGTCTACAACGAGCCGACGGAGCAGCCGGGTGCGCCCGACGACCTCGACGTCGAGGGCCTGCTGAAGGGCATCCACCTCTACCGTCCGGCCGAGGACCGCGGCAACGCCAAGGCCCAGATCCTCGCCTCGGGCGTGTCGGTGCCGGCTGCGCTCAAGGCCCAGCAGATGCTCGCCGAGGAGTGGCACGTCGACGCCGACGTCTGGTCGGTGACGTCGTGGAACGAGCTGGCCCGCGAGGCCATGCACGTCGAGGACGACAACTTCAACCATCCCGAGGCCGAGAACAAGACGCCGTACATCACCTCGCGCCTCGAGAGTGCCGAGGGTCCGGTCGTCGCCGTCAGCGACTACCAGCGCGCGGTCATGGACCAGATCCGTCCGTACGTGCCGAACACGTGGCGCTCGCTGGGCACCGACGGGTTCGGCTTCGCCGACACCCGCGCGGCGGCGCGTCGGTTCTTCCACACCGACGCCGAGTCGATCGTCGTCGCGACGCTCGACGCGCTGGCCCGCGATGGGAAGTACCGCAAGGAGGCCCCGGCCGAGGCCTTCAAGAAATACCAGGTCGACGACCCCACGGCCGTCGCCGGTGTGAAGCAGGAGGGCGCCGGCGCCTGAGGCCCGACGTCCGGGACGGCCCCGTGGTTCTCCTGAACCGCGGGGCCGTCCCGCGTTCGCACCCGGTTGACTGACCCGTGGTAATGCAACGATGGGGCTCCCCCACCTTGAGGAGCGACATGTCGACTGGCCGAACTGGATGGGCGATCTGCCCACGTGGATCACGACGCTCGCGGTGGTGGTCGCCGCGGGCCAGTTCCTGACCGACCGCAACCGGCGGCAGGCCGAGCGCGACCGCGAGGCCAAGGCCCAGGCCTCCCGGCTCACCGCGTGGGCCGTCACCGACCCGGACCCCGAACACCGCCGCTACGGCGTGATGCTGTCGAACACCTCGGGCTCCACCTTCCACGACGTCGAGGTCCGCGTACGCATGCACGGCGCCGAGACCGAGCGCCCGCTCAGGCTCAACATCCTTCCGCCGGGCTCGTTCTGCGCGCTGCTGAATCCTCCGGGCAGCCCGTTCGTCTGGGACTTCGCCGACTCCCCCGAGTGCCACCACGGTCACCTGCGGCCGTACATGAAGAGCGACAAGTATCAGATCCTCGCGGTGTGCTTCACCGACAACCTGGGTCAGCGCTGGGCGACCGATCACCGCGCGGTGCTGACGCTGCTGAGGGGCTGACCCGTCTCATCCCGGGGTACGAGGCGCACGTCGACGCGCGCTCCTAGGCTGCTCCCATGCTCGGTTCCCTGCTCGATCACGCGTGGCGCTGGTCGCGGCGGCATCCCCTGATCGTGGACGCCCTCACGGCCCTGCCGTGGTGCCTGGTGTGCGTGCTCGTGCAGCCCGTCGAGCAGATCAGCACGGTGCAGCTGCTCGGCTGGCTGGCCGTCATCGCCGCCACCGGGCTGGCGCTGGCGCTGCGTTCCACGCGACCGCGCGCGGCGGTCGCGGTCCTCGCGGTCGCCTGCGTGGCGCACATCCTGATCCTCGACAGCTACACCGCCGTCGCCGCCGTGGCGGCCCTGTGGGCGGCCTACCTCTCGCAGGCGCGGCTGGGCCGGCCGCTGCGCCGCTGGGCAATGCTGGCGCTGCTGGCCGGGACCCTGTGGGCCGCCATCGACTACAGCCGCGACATCATCGACCTGCCGTGGTGGCAGCGCTTCCCGGTCCTCATCGTCGAGTGGCTGGCCGTGGGCTTCTTCGCGCTGCTGGGCGCGCTGGCCCGCAAGCGGGGCGAGGAGACCGAGGCCCTGCGACGCAGCCAGGCGCAGGAACTGCGGCTGGCCACGCTCGGCGAGCGCACCCACATCGCCCGCGAGATGCACGACATCGTCGCCCACTCGCTGGGCGTGATCATCGCCCAGGCTGACGGCGGCCGGTACGCCGCCGCGGCTTCACCCGGGGCCGCAGTGCGCTCGTTGGAGACCATCGGCGAGGTCGGCCGCGAGTCGCTTGCGGAGATGCGCGAGCTGCTGCACGTCCTGCGCTCCGACGACTCCCGCGACACCCTGCCCGCGCCGGGTCCCGGCGACCTGCCCGCGCTGTTCGACGACTATCGCCGGGCGGGCCTCGACCTGACCACGCGCATCGACGATCTCTCCCTCGCCCCCGCGGCGGGGCTGGTGGTCTACCGCATCGTCCAGGAGTCGCTGACCAATGTGCTCAAGCACGCCGGCCGCGTGGGTGCCGACGTCGCCATCGACCGCGCGGCCGACGGCGTACGCGTCGTCGTGACCAACCCGCTGCCCGCCCAGCTACCCGCCGCCGATGCGGGGCACGGGCTCATCGGCATGCGGGAGCGGGTCGACATGCGCGGCGGCACCCTGTCCGCGGGGGCGGCCGACGGGGTGTGGCGCGTGACGGCCCGGCTGCCCCTGCGCGACGACGAGTCCGCGGGCGGCACGGGCATGAAGGTGGTCGTGTGATCGGCGTCGGCCTGGCCGACGACCAGGCTCTGTTCACGCACGGAGTGGCCATGGTGGTCGACTCGCAACCCGACCTGCGCGTGGTGTGGCGGGCCGCCGACGGCGAGCAGGCGATCAACGCCAATGCCGACGCCACGGCCGACGTGGTGCTGATGGACGTGCAGATGCCCCGGCTCGACGGCATCGCGGCCACCCGGCGCATCGCCGCCGAGCAGAGCAGCCGCGTCATCATTCTCACCACCTTCGACGACGAGGACTACGTCACCGAGGGGCTGGCGGCCGGCGCCTCCGGGTTCCTGCTCAAGGACACCCCGCCCGAGCAGCTGCTGGCGGCGATCCGCACCGTGCACGAGGGAGACGCGGTGATCTCGCCGCGCTCCACGGCCCGTCTGCTCGAGCGCGTACGCCCGGCCCTCGGTGGGGGCGCCGCCGCGGCGGCGGGCGCCCAGCCCGGGCTCTCCCCCGCCGACCGGCGCGTGCTGGCCGAGCTGACCCCGCGGGAGCAGGAGATCCTCGTGGCCGTGGCCCGCGGCTGGACCAACCTCGAGATCGCCGAGCGTCTGTTCATCTCGATGCCGACGGTCAAGACCCACGTCTCCCACGTGCTGGCCAAGACGGGATCCCGCGACCGTGTGCAGGCCGTGCTGTTCGCCTTCCGCACGGGCCTCGTCGCGCCCGCCGATCTGCTCGCGGCTCATCCCGAGGGCTGAGGCCGCAGACCATCCCCGCGCACGATGCCCGGCGTACGCACCGACCGAGAGGCTCGGGGCATGGACATCATCACGACCTCCGGCCTGACCAAGGCGTACGGGAGCACGCGCGTGGTCGACGCGCTCGACCTGCGCGTGCCCGAGGGCTGCGTCTACGGGTTCCTCGGCCCCAACGGTTCCGGCAAGTCGACCACCATGAAGATGCTGCTGTCGCTCGTGCAGCCCACCGCGGGCGAGGCGCATGTGCTCGGCGAGCCCATGACGCGGGCGACCCGTCGGCGCCTGCTCACGCACATCGGTTCGCTGATCGAGGCGCCCTCGGTGTACGGCCACCTGACCGGCACCGAGAACCTGCGCATCGCGCAGCTGCAGCAGGGCCTGTCCGACGACGACGTCGCCGCCGCCCTGCGTACGGTGCGGCTCGAGCAGCACGCCGACAAGCTCGTGAAGAACTACTCGCTCGGCATGAAGCAGCGCCTGGGCATCGCGCTGGCGCTGGCCGCCAGACCCCGTCTGCTGATCCTCGACGAGCCCACCAACGGCCTCGACCCGGCAGGCATCGACGAGATCCGCGAGCTGATCGTCGGGCTGGCCGGAGCCGGCGTGACCGTCATGGTCTCGTCCCACCAGCTCGCCGAGATCGAGAAGATGGCCCAGGTCATGGGGGTCATCGATCGCGGGCGTCTGGTGTTCCAGGGCACCCGCGACGAGCTGTTCGCCCGGGCCACCCCCGCCCTGCTCATCGACTCCCCGCAGGCCGAGCGCGCCCTGGGCCTGCTCGGCACCATGCCCGCCGAGCGGCGGGGCACCACCCTGCAGCTGGCCGGTCTCGACGGCGACGCGACCGCCGACGTGGTGGCCCACCTGGTCCGCCACGACGTGCCAATCCACGGCGTACGCCGCCAGCAGCAGAGCCTCGAGGACGTGTTCCTCGAGCTCACCGGTCGCGGGGGTGCGCTGTGACAGCCCTGCGCGTGGAGATGCTCAAGCTGCGCCGCCTGCGGGTCTGGCTCATCGCGGGCGTCGTCTCGCTGGCCACGGTGCTGTTCAGCTCGATCCAGCTGTTCGACAAGGAATACCGGGCCCACATCAACGACCCGCAGCGCTTCCACTGGGCCGGCATCCTCCTCGGCTACGCGATGATCAAGAGCATGCTCGCCCCGGTCTTCGCGGCCGTGGTGGCCTCCCGCGTGGTCGATGTCGAGCACCAGGGCAACGGCTGGTCGCGCTCCGCGCTCTCGGGGCTGCGTACGGGAGGGCTCTGCGGGGTGAAGCTCGCCGTCCTTATCCCCCTGCTGGTCGCGGTGAGCCTGGCCGAGCTGCTGGTGCTGTACGCCGGGTCCCGCGCCGCGGGGGCGACGACCCCGCTGCCGGCCGGGCCCTGGGCCTGGTTCGCCGCGGCATCCGTCGCGATCACCGTGCTGCTCGTCGCGGGCCACCTGTGGCTGGCGGCGCGCGTCGACAGCCAGCTGGTCGTGCTCGGCGTGGGCGTGCTGGGCGGATTCATCGGGGTCTTCGCCATGCTGATGCCCCCGTTGGTCGCGCGGCTCACCCCGTGGGGCCAGTACGCCGCCGCGCTCCCCTTCACGATGACCGCCGGCGCCGACAACAGCTACGGGTACGCGGCGCTGCCGATCCCCTGGGCCACGACGCTGGCCTTCCTGCTCGTCGCCGGCGTCCTCGTGTACGCCGGGCTCCGCCACCTCGACCACACGGAGGTCTGACCCATGAACGTCATCCGAGCCGAGATCCTCAAGCTGCGCCGCGCCTCGTCGTGGGTCGTCGTGGTGGTGATCCCCCTGCTCACCGTCGTCACGGGCACGACGAACACCGTCCTGAACCTCGGCCAGCTGTCGCGCGGGTGGGAGTCGCTGTGGGGGCAGATCACCCTGTTCTACGGGTTGATCTTCCTGGCCGCGGGCATCGCCGTGCTGTCCTCGAGCGCGTGGCGCATGGAGCACCGCGGCAACTGGCACCGGCTCGCGGCCGGGCCGGTGGCCTCGTGGCAGATGTTCGGCGCGAAGGTGGTGTCGGTGTGGCTGCTGGTGGCGGCCATGCAGGCCGTGCTGCTGGCGGCCACCTGGGCCTCTGGCGTGCTCGTCGTGGGGCTGCCCGCCGTGCCCCCGGCGGAGGTCACCGGCGGCGCCGCCGTGACCGCGCTGGCCGCGGTGGGGGTCGTGGCGCTGCACTGCCTGCTGTCGATGGTCATCCGCTCGCACGCGGCCCCCGTCGCGCTGGCCCTGCTGGGCTGCGTGGGCTCGGTCGGGCTGATGCTCGCCGGGCAGGTGACCCTGTGGCGCCTGCAGCCCTACGGCGCGCTGCAGCGGGCGGCCAGCATCGGCGGCAGCGCCCTGGAGGGCTCGCCCGCGCTCAGCTGGTCCGGGGTGGCCGAGCTGGTCGTGCCCGCGGCCGTGCTCGCCGTGGCCGCGGGCGCGGTGGCGGTGGCGTACCTGGAGAAGCGCGACGTCCGGGCCTGAGTCAGGCCGTCCGGCACCACTCCAGGAGCCGGTCGACAGGCCAGGTGTTGATCACCCGCTCGGCCGGCACGCCGAGGCGTACGGCGCGTTCGCACCCGTACTGCTGGAAGTCCAGCTGTCCGGGTGCGTGCGCGTCGGTGTCGATCGAGAAGTGGCAGCCCGACTCGATCGCCAGCTCGATGAGCTCGTCGGGCGGGTCGCAGCGCTCGGGGCGCGAGTTGATCTCGACCGCCACCTGGAACTGCGCGCAGGCGGCGAACACCACCTCGGCGTCGAACACCGACTGCGGGCGCGTACCCCGCTCGCCCTCCACGAGGCGCCCGGTGCAGTGGCCGAGCACGTTCACCGCGGGGTTGGCGATGGCGGTGACCATGCGATGGGTCATCGACTCGGAGTCCATGCGCAGCTTGGAGTGGACGGAGGCCACGACGACGTCGAGCGAGGCGAGCAGGTCGGCGTCCTGGTCGAGCGCACCCGTGTCGAGGATGTCGACCTCGATGCCCTTGAGCACGCGGAACCCCGGCATGACCGCGTTCAGGTCGCCCACGTACTGCATCTGCTCCATGAGCCGCTCGGCACTCAGGCCGCGCGCGACCTTCAGGCGCGGCGAGTGGTCGGTGATCGCGCAGTACTCGTGGCCGAGCTGCTGGGCGGTCAGCATCATCTCCTCCAGCGGCGAGCCGCCGTCGGACCACGTCGAGTGGCAGTGCAGGTCACCGCGGAGCTTCTCGCGCATCGCCTCGCCGCCGGTCGCCAGCGGCTGCTTCGCGGCCCGCAGCTCGGCCAGGTAGTCGGGTACGCGACCCTCCAGCGCCTGCGTCACCACCGCGATCGTCTTAGGGCCGAGCCCCGGCAAGGAGCTCCAGTCCCCGGCGCGCTGGTGGTCGTCGCGGATGCCGCACGTCATGCTCGACAGCTGGTCGGCCGCCCTGCGGTAGGCCTTGATCCGGTGGGTGTCGGCACGGGTGCGCTCGAGCAGGAAGGCGATCTCACGGAGGGCGTTGACGGGATCCACAGCCGGATCCTAGCGGCGAAGTACGCTGAGCCCATGTCACCGGAGGTCCCCGGCCCACGCTCGCCGCACCTGTCGTCACGCCAGCGCGCCGCGATCACGAAGCGGCTGCGCGGTGTCGCGTCCCCGATGGCCACGGCGACCCTGGCCGAGATGGAGCGCCGCCACGACTGGTTCACCACGATGGACCCCGACAACCGCTCCTGGATCGGCGTCGTCGCCCGCGCCGGCATCGACGGGTTCGTCGGCTGGTTCGCCGACCCGGAGGCCGCCGCCGACGGCATCGACATCTTCGGCACCGCACCCCGCGCCCTCGCCCGCCACATCACCCTCCACCAGACCGTCGAGCTGGTGCGTACGACCATCGACGTGGTCGAGTCGAAGCTGCAGGAGCTCATGCCGCGTGGCGACCGGCCCATCCTGCAGGAGGCGATCCTCACCTATTCCCGCGAGGTCGCGTTCGCTGCGGCCGAGGTGTACGCCCGGGCCGCCGAGACCCGCGGCGCCTGGGACGCCCGCCTCGAGGCGCTCGTCGTCGACGCCATCGTGCGCGGCGAGACCGACGAAACCGTGCTCTCGCGCGCGTCGACGCTCGGCTGGACCACCGCGAGCGCCGTCGCCGTGATGGTCGGCACCGCTCCCCCGCAAGACGACCCCCGACTCGGCGAGACCCTGCGCCGACGGGCCCACAAGGTCGGCGTCGACCTCCTGTCCGCCGTCCAGGGCGACCGGCTCGTCGCCATCCTCGGTGGTGAGGCGCTGACCGAGGTCGATCCCCCTGCACTCGTCGCTCTGGCCGAGCACTTCGGTCCCGGCGCCGTCGTCGTCGGGCCCGTCGTCGACCACCTCGTCGACGCCGCCGGAAGCGCGCGCGCAGCCCTGTCCGGTGTGCGCGCCGCCGTCGCCTGGCCCGAGGCCCCGCGGCCCGTGTCCGCGTCCGACCTCCTGCCCGAACGTGCACTGTCCGGTGACGGACACGCCCGCCGCGAGCTCGCCCACGACGTGTACGGCCCGCTCGTCGACGCCGGTGGCGGCCTGCTCGAGACGCTGGTGTCGTTCCTCGACCACGGGTCTTCGGTCGAGGGCTCGGCACGCTCGCTGTTCGTGCACGCGAACACCGTGCGCTATCGCCTGCGCCGCATCCACGACGTCACGGGCTTCAACCCGTTCGACGCGCGCGACGCCTACGTCCTGCGCATCGCCCTCACTCTCGGGCGCCTCCTCGGCTCCCGCTGATCCCCGCCCCCGCCGCCGGTCTCCCAGCGAGGCCGCTGAAGGACCGACAGTGCGTGGACGGGACGACGGAGGGCGGCCGCCGTCTCACGCTGCGTCCGGTGCTCGAGACGGCATGGCCCCCGTCTCAGCCACGCAGAGGCCCCCACGGCGCAGATCCGGGTCGTACGACCACGTCACACGATTGTGGGAACCCCACAAATCCGCTGTTTTCTTTTCGTGATGTCCCGAAGCGAAACGGCGTCCGGAGCGCGGCAAGGTGGAGACGTGCTCGCAATCGTCTGCCCAGGTCAGGGCGCCCAGACCCCCGGTTTCCTCTCGCGCTGGTTGGAGGATCCCGTCCTGCGTGCCCGGCTCGAATGGCTGTCGGCTGTCGCCGGGATGGACCTCGTCAGGCACGGCACGGAGTCGGACGAGGACACCATCCGCGACACCGCCGTCGCCCAGCCGCTGCTGGTCGCTGCGGGTCTGGTGTCGGCGCTGGCGCTGTTCCCCCACCCGGCCGAGGCGTTCCGCATCGTCGGCGTGGGCGCGGGTCACTCGGTCGGCGAGATCACCGCGGCGGCGGCTGCGGGCGTGCTGAGCGCCGAGCAGGCGATGGTGCTGGTCCGCGAGCGCGGCAACCAGATGGCCGTGGCCTCGGCCGCGACGCCGACGTCGATGACGGCGGTCGTCGGCGGCGACCGCGACGAGGTGCTGGCCGCACTCGACAAGCACGGCCTCACCCCCGCCAACAACAACGGCTCCGGCCAGATCGTCGCCGCTGGCACGGTCGAACAGCTCGAGGCGCTGGCCGACGACGCACCGCGTCGCGCCCGCCTCTTCCCGCTGTCGGTCGCCGGCGCGTTCCACACCCACCACATGGCCCCGGCGGTCTCCCACCTGGAGCACCTGTCCCGTGCGATCAGCACGCACGACCCCCGCGTAAACCTCCTGTCGAACCGTGACGGCGTCGTCGTCCAGACCGGCCGCGACGTCCTCGACCGGATCGTCACCCAGGTCGCGAATCCGGTCCGCTGGGACCTGTGCATGGAGACGATGCTCGACCTCGGTGTGACGGGCCTGCTCGAGCTCCCGCCGGCGGGCACGCTCACCGGCATCGCGAAGCGGAACCTCAAGGGCGTCGAGACGTTCGCCCTCAAGACCCCCGACCAGCTCGACGAGGCCCGCGAGTTCGTCCGCACCCACGGGGAGCCGTCGACGCCCTCGGCGATGTACGCCACCCCCACGTGGCGCATGGTCGTCGCCCCGGGCAAGGGCCAGTTCACCCCCGCCGACGGCATCGAGACGGGCTCGGTCCTGGCCCCGGGTGCGGTCGTCGGCCACGTCGCGACGCTGCGCGACAGCCAGCCCGTCGCCACCCCGCACGGCGGCACCGTGATCGAGGTCCTCGTCTCCGCCGACGACCCTGTCTCCCCCGGCCAGCCGCTCGTGCGCCTCTATCCCGAGTCCGAGAACGCCCACGCCACGGAGGTGTCCCAGTGACGAAGTCCATCCAGGCGTCGACCGGCGCCCCGTTCAGCCGCGTCCTCGCGTTCGGCTCCCACCGTCCCGCACGGGTGGTGACCAACGAGGAGATGTGCACGATGATCGACTCCACCCCGGAGTGGATCGAGCAGCGCACCGGCATCGTCGAGCGCCGCTGGGCGACCGAAGGCGAGACGGGCACGACGATGGCACTGTCGGCCGCCCGCCAGGCACTCGGGCGCGCCGGCCTCGAAGCCTCCCAGATCGACACCGTCATCTGCGCGACCGTCACCCATCCCCGCGTCACCCCGGGCATGGCCCCCGTGCTCGCGAGCGAGCTGGGCGCGACGGGTGCGGCGGCGTACGACGTGTCGGCGGCCTGCGCCGGGTTCTCCTACGGGCTGGCCCAGGCCGACTCTCTCGTACGTACCGGCGCCTCCACCCATGTGCTGGTCATCGGCGTCGAGCACCTCACCCGCATCACCGACTTCACCGACCGCGGCACCGCCTTCCTGTTCGGCGACGGCGCCGGGGCGGCCGTCGTCGGCCCGTCCGACACCCCGGGCATCGGCCCGGTCGTGTGGGGCTCCGACGGCGAGGCCGCCGACGTGATCCACACGCCGCGCTACGACGAGTACGACGGCGAGGGCCTTCCGAAGCTGGTCATGGCCGGCCAGCCGGTGTTCAAGTGGGCGTCCACCTACGTGGCCCGCCAGACGATGACCATGCTCGAGCGCGCAGGACTGACCCCCGACGACCTCGACGTGTTCATCCCCCACCAGGCGAACAACCGCATCATCGACGCGATGATGCGTACGCTCCGCCTGCCCGAGACCGTGCTGGTCGCTCGCGACATCCGTCACCAGGGCAACACCTCGGCGGCCTCGATCCCGCTGGCCGTCGAACGCCTCCACGCCGACGGCTACGAGACCTCCGGGAAGATCGGCCTGGTCGTCGGCTTCGGCGCGGGCCTGGTCTTCGCTGGCCAGGTGCTCGTCCTGCCCTGAGCACCCTAGATCCCCCGAACACCCCTGAATCCCTACCAAAGAGAAAACAACACAAGGAGAATCCCATGGCCGCCACCGAAGAGATCCGCACCCAGCTCGCCGAGATCGTCCACGAGGTCTGCAACGTCCCGGTCGAGGACGTCCAGATGGACAAGTCCTTCATCGACGACCTCGACGCCGACTCGCTGGCCATGAGCGAGATCATCTACGCCGCCGAGGACAAGTTCGGCGTCTCCATCCCCGACGAGGAGGCCAAGAACCTCAAGACCGTCGGCGACGCCGTGGCCTTCATCGAGAACGCCCAGGGCTGAGCCACCCCCACACCCCACCAGCACCACGGCCCCGCCCGCCGGCGACACCGGCGGGCGGGTGCCGACCCACACCCACGAACCTGGAGCAGGACATGACCCGCACCGTTGTCATCACCGGTATCGGCGCCACGACGCCCCTCGGCGGCGACGCCGCCACCACCTGGGAGGGCCTGGCCGTTGGCCGGTCCGGCGTCGTCACCATCACCGAGGACTGGGCGGCCGACCTGCCCACCCGATTCGCCGCGCGCTGCCCCGCCGACCCGCAGGACGTCATCCCGCGCGTCGAGGCCCGCCGCATGGACCGTTCGTCGCAGCTCGCCGTCGTCGCCGCCCTCGAGGCCTGGTCCGACGCCGGCCTCCAGCTCGGTGACGACAACGACCTCGACCCCGACCGCACCGCCGTCTCGATCGGCACCGGCATCGGCGGTCTCAGCACCATCATCGACAACTGGGACACGCTCAAGGAGCGCGGCGTACGCCGGGTCTCCCCGTTCACCATCCCGATGCTGATGGCGAACGCCCCCGCGTCCAACGTGGGCCTGCGCATCGGCGCCCGCGCCGGCGTGCACACCCCTGTCTCGGCCTGCGCGTCCTCGAACGAGGCACTGGCCCAGGCGCTCGAGATCATCCGCGGCGGACGCGCCGACGTCGTCGTGGCCGGCGGAACCGAGGGTGTCGTCCACCCGCTGCCCATCGCCGCCTTCGGCCAGATGCAGGCGCTGTCGCGCCGCAACGACGAGCCCGAGCGCGCCTCCCGACCGTGGGACACCGGCCGTGACGGGTTCGTCCTCGGTGAGGGCGCGGCCTGCTTCGTGCTGGAGAGCCTCGAGCACGCCCGTGCCCGGGGCACCCGCATCTACGGAACGTTCGCCGGGGCCGGGCTGTCGGCCGACAGCCACGACATGGTCCAGCCCGACCCCTCGGGCCGTGGCCAGGCGTCGGCGATGCGCCGCTGCCTCGAGGACGCGGGCCTGTCGCCCGACCAGATCGACCACGTGAACGCGCACGCCACGTCGACCCCGCAGGGCGACATCACCGAGGCCGGCTCCATCCGCCAGGCCCTCGGCGACGCGCCTCGCGCCGTCGTCACCGGCACCAAGTCGATGACCGGCCACCTCCTCGGCGCGGCGGGCGCCATGGAATCGCTCGCCACGGTCCTCGCGCTCCACCACCGCTCGGCGCCGCCGACGATCAACCTCGACGACCCCGAGCCCGACCTCGGCATCGACATCGCCGCCAACACGGCCCGCCCGCTCGGTGAGGGTGACCTCGCCGCGCTGAACAACTCCTTCGGCTTCGGCGGCCCCAACGTCTGCCTCGCCTTCACCAACGCCAACGCCACCGAGGGGACCAAGTGACGGCCACCGCCTCCCGCCCCGACCAGGCCACCGACACGGCCAAGAAGGCGAAGCTCCCCCGCGAGCTCGACCCGCGCAACCCCAACACCCGGCTCGCCGCCCTCCTGGACGAGGGGTCGGTCGAGCTCATCACCGCCGACGACGGCTCGGGCATGCTCGCCGCCACGGGCACGATCGGCGGCAACCCGGTCGTCGCGTTCTGCTCCGACGCGACCGTCATGGGCGGCGCCATGGGCGTCGACGGCTGCGAGGTCGTCGTGCGGGCATACGAGAGGGCCCTGGCCGATGGCGTACCCGTGCTGGGCATCTGGCACTCCGGCGGCGCGCGCCTCGCCGAGGGCGTCCTGTCGCTCGACGGCGTCGGCAAGATCTTCAAGGTCATGACCGATACGTCGGGGAAGATCCCGCAGATCTCCATCGTGCTCGGCTTCGCCGCGGGTGGCGCCGCGTACGGTCCCGCACTGACCGACGTGGTGATCCTCGCCCCCGAGGGCCGCATCTTCGTCACCGGCCCCGACGTGGTGCGCTCGGTGACCGGCGAGGACGTCGACATGCTGCGTCTCGGCGGCCCCGACACCCATGGTCGCCGTTCCGGCGTGGTCCACCTCGTCGCCGACGACGAGGCCCAGGCCCTCACCCAGGGCCGCACGCTGGTGTCGCTGCTGTCCGACCAGGGGACCATCGGCGACGACGTCCCCGACGAGGACCTCGCGGCCTACCTGCCCACCTCACCCAAGCGGGCGTACGACGTCCACCCGCTGATCGAGGGCCTCCTCGACGACGGCTCGGTGCTCGAGCTCCACCAGCGGTGGGCACCGAACGTGACCGTCGCGCTGGGCCGCCTCGACGGTCGCACGGTCGGCGTCATCGCCAACAATCCGCTGCGCCTGGGTGGGTGCCTCGACTCGCTGTCGGCGGAGAAGGCCGCACGCTTCGTGCGCATGTGCGACACGTTCGGCGTGCCGCTGGTCGTGCTGGTGGACGTGCCGGGCTACCTCCCGGGCGTGGGCCAGGAGTGGGACGGGGTCGTACGCCGCGGAGCTAAGCTGCTGCACGCGTTCGCCGAGGCCGTCGTGCCGCGCGTGACGCTGGTGACCCGCAAGGCGTACGGCGGCGCGTACATCGCGATGAACTCGAAGTCGCTGGGCGCGACGCGGGTGCTGGCCTGGCCGGGCGCCGAGGTCGCCGTCATGGGGCCCGTCGCAGCGGTACGCATCCTCCACCGCCGCAAGCTGGCGGAGACGCCGGAGGACATCCGTCCGCAGGTGGAGGCCGACCTCGCCGCGGAGCACGAGCGCATCGCCGGCGGTGTCGAGAAAGCCGTGGAAATCGGTGTGGTCGACGAGATCGTCGCCCCCAACCGTACGCGGTCCGCGATCGCGCGGGCAGTCGCGGCGGCCGACCGCGGCGAGCGCGGGCGGCACACGAACATCCCGCTGTGACCCACGGCCGCGGAGGGAGGTCAGACGACCTCGTGCAGCCAGCGGACGGGTACGCCGTCCCCGGCGTGGCGGAACACCTCGAGCTCGCTGTCCCATGGGCGGCCCAGGAGCTCGTCGATGGAGTCTTCGACGGACCTGCCACCCATCGCAGCGCCGACGACCGCCGCCTTCAGCCGGTCCTCATGGACGACGATGTCGCCGTGGGGGCCGGTGTCGGCGTGGAAGACGCCCAGGCTCGGGGTGTAGGACCAGCGCGAGCCGAGCGATCCGGCGTGGGCGTCCTCGGTGACCTCAAAGCGGATGCGCTGCCAGTCCTTCAGTGCGGACGCCAGAGACGCCCCCGTGCCGGCCGCGCCGTTCCACGAGAGCTCGAGACGGTAGGCGCTGCGCTCGGCCGGCTGCGGGAGCCAGTCGAAGTTCGGGCGCATGCCAAGGACGCCGCCGACTGCCCACTCGATGTGAGGGCACAGCGCTGACGGCGCAGAGTGGACGTACAGGACTCCACGTGTCGTGCTCATCGGTTCCTCCCCGGCGTTGAGTTTTGCCTTCCCCAGCATCCTCAACAGTGGGACTGAACCTCGTGCGCCCATTGTGCCTCACGAATCACACCAGCACCAGCCGGTCCTTCCCACGTGCGGGCTAGTGCGCCGCGGCGCCCGGCCAGTACGCATTGGGGTCGAGCCGCGCCCCGAAGATCGCCTGACCGACGCGGACGGTCGTCGCGCCGTACGCGATCGCGAGCTCGAAGTCGCCCGACATCCCCATCGACAGTTCGTCCCACCGACCGGCCGCGCGGTCGTTGTGCCGCAGTCGGTGCTGGAGGTCGGCCATGCGGGCGAAGCACGCCCCGACCTCCTCGGGGTCAGACGAGAACACCGCCAACGTCATCAGCCCGCGTACGCTCAGCGAGTCGAAGTCACCGAGCTGTTCGGCGAACCCCTCGACCTCCTCGACGGGCAGGCCGAACTTCTGCGGCTCCGCCGACGAGTTCACCTGCACCAGCACGTCGAGCGAACGGCCCTCGGCCTGGAGGCGCTTGTCGAGCTCGCGGGCGACCTTCAGCGAGTCAAGGGCATGGAACTCCGAGGCGAACCGCGCCAGAAACCGGGCCTTGTTCGTCTGGAGGTGGCCGATCACGGCCCAGCGGATGTCGGTGTCGGCGAGCTCCTCGGCTTTCTCCTGAGCCTCCTGAACCTTGTTCTCGCCGAAGACCTTCTCCCCCACCGCGTGCAGCGCGAGGATCTTGTCGGTGCCGTGGGTCTTCGACACCGGTAGCAGGCGCACCTCGCCGGAATCGCGACCCGCCTCGACGCACGCGGCGTCGACGCGCGAACGCACTGCGCGCAGGTTGGCGACCACGTCGGTCGTCGGGGTCGGCTGGGCGTCCGCGGACTCGGTCATGGGCCGATCCTAGGGCCAGCGCGCGCCCAGCGAGATCATGCCCAGACTGGCCAGGATGCCGAGCACGAGACCGAACCCGACGAACGTGCCGGTGATGTCCCGGTAGCCCTTCTCGTTGCCCGCCGAACGCTTGATGTCCTGGTAGGTCTTGCGCAGTTCCTCGGCCGAGGGCGCCTCGTAGGCCGTGCCGCCTCCGGCGTCGGCGATGTCGCGCAGTTGACGCGTGTTGACCGCGACCCGAGTACGCGAGTTGCCAGACTGGATGTAGCCGTGGTTGGTGCCGTACGCGATGGTGTGCACCGGAACGCCGCGCGACTTCGACTCCTCGGCGGCGGCGATCGGGTCGCGGCCGACGACGGACTCGCCGTCGGACAGCACCACCATGACGGCCGGGATCTTGCCCTTCGGGTCCCTGGGGTCGGGCGGCATCTGGGCCAGGGTGTCCAGGGCCGACCAGATGCCCTCGCCTATGGCGGTCGAACGTCGCAGCTGGAGCCGGTCGATGGCCGCCTTCACCGCACCCTTGTCGGTCGTGGGCGGCACCACGGGGTTGGCCGTCCCGGCGAACTCGACGAGCGCCACGTTGAAGCCGCTCGGCAGGGAGTCGACGAACTCCTTTGCCCCGACCTTCGCCGCCGCCAGGCGGTTCGGCGGGACGTCGTCGGCCTCCATCGAGAGCGACACGTCGAGCACGATCGCGATCGTGGCCCGTTCGCGGGGCACCAGCGTCTCGGCACGAGGACGCGCCCAAGCCAGCGTGAGCGACACGAGCGAAGCGAGCGCCAGGGCCACGGCGACGTGACGCACCCACGGGCGGTCGACGCTGCGGATCAGCGGACTCGTCGGCTTCCGGGCGCGGCGGAAGCCGAGTGCGAGGTAGGCCAGGGCCAGCAGCGGGACGACCAGCAACCACCACAGGCGTTGCGGGTCGCCGAAACTCGGCTGGGTCGCCAGTGGCGTCAGCCCGACCAGCAGGACAGGAAGGGTCATGGCCACCTCGCCGCCAGGGAGATCGCGCACAGCGCGGCGAGCACGGCGAAGCCGAAGCCGTAGCCGGCGTACACGTGGGTCGTCTCGCGCTCGGCCTTCTCGTAGCCCACCGACGAGCCGATGTTGGAGTAGACCTTCTTGAGCTGGTCGGGCGTGGCCGCCTTGAAGTATTCGCCACCGGTCTGCTGGGCGATGCGTTTCATCAGGTCGTGGTTGACGGGCACGAGCTCGCGCTTGCCCTCAAAGTCGACGTAGCCGTTCTCGGTGCCGTACGCGATCGTGTAGATCGGTCGCTTCACCTTCGCGGCCTCGGCCGCCCCCTGCTCGGCGGGACGCCCGATGGTGTTGGTCCCGTCGGACAGCAGGACGATCGCCCCGGGCGCGGGCTCGTCGGGCTTCGCCTTGTCGCGCGGGGCGGCGTCGAGCGCGTTGAGGGCCACCACGATCGCCTCGCCGATGGCCGTCGAGTCGCGCAGCGGTGCATTGTCGATGGCGTTGTTCACCGGTGCGCGGTCGACGGTCGGGGCAACGGCCATGGACGCGCTCCCCGACATGGTCACCAGGGCGACGTTGTATTTCTCGGGCAGCGAGTTCACGAAGTCCTTCGCCGCCTGCTTGGCCACGCTGATGCGGTCGGGCTTGACGTCCTTGGCCTGCATCGACTGCGACGTGTCGAGGACGACGACGATCGTCGCCCGCTCGCGCGGCACGTCGACGGTGCCCTTCGGCTTGGCGAAGGCGACGGTCAGCGTCACCAGCGACAGCAGCGACAGGGCGACCGCCAGGTGGCGGCGCCACTGCGACTGGGGCTTGACGACCACGCCGAGCATCGACGTGTTCGTGAACCGGATGCCGCGGCGGTTGCGTAGCCGCAGCAGGATCACGTAGAGGGCGACCAGCAGCGGCACGACCAGCAGGATGAGCAGGCGTACGGGCTTGTCGAAGGTCGGCAGCAGCGCCAGCGCGGTCATCGGCTCACCCCCTGAGGCGGTGCGTGGAGCATGCTGGCGACCCGCCTGTACGCCAGCACGAAACGTGCGATGTCGGCCACCCAGTCGCGGTCGGTACGCAGCTGGATGTGGCCCACGCCGGCGCGGCGCAGGGCCACGCGGACGCGTTCACGCTGGGCGGCGCTGGCGGCGTCCATGCGGGCACGGGCCGCCGCGTCTCCAGTATTGACGTAGCGTTCAAAATCGGTCTCGGGATCGCGGATCAGCATCTCGCCGACGTCGGGGAACTCGAGCTCGTGACGGTCGACGACCTCGATGGCGAGCACCTGGTTGCGCACGGAGAGGCGGCGCAGCGAGCGCTCCCACGCCGGCGGGACTTCGGGGTCGAGCTCGTGGTCGCCCGGCGTCAAGAAGTCGGACACGACGACACGCATGCCACGGCGCCGCTGCGTGCGCGTCAGCTGCTCGATGCCCTCCGGCAGGTCGATCTCGCCCGGCGCGTGGTCGGGGACGATCGGCTCCTCGAGCATCTGGCGCAGGAGCCCGTACAACGCCGTACGCCCCGAGCGGGCCGGCAGGCGGCGGATGCCGTCGGGCCGCATGATCATGCCGCCGAAGCGGTCGCCCATGCGCTGGGACAGGAAGCCGATCGTCGCGATGGCCGCGATGCCGAGGTCGCGCTTGGTGACGCCGTCGGTGCCCCAGTTCATCGACGGGGTCACGTCCAGCATCGCCCAGACCTCGAGCTCGCGGTCGGCCATGGTGTCGCGCACATGCGGGATTGTCGTACGCGCGGTCACCGCCCAGTCCATCTTGCGCACGTCGTCCTGCCCGGGCTGGTACATGCGGGCGTCGTTCGTGTCGGAGCCCGGGCCGGGCAACAGGCCCTGATGGTCGCCGTGCAGGAAACCCTCGAGACGGCGCACGATCGTCAGCTCAAGACGGCGCAGCGCCGCCTCGGGGGCGAGCTGGTGCAGCGGCAGCGTCGCCCCGCTGGGGGCGGCGACGATCGACTGCGCGGGCTCGTGGACGTGCGAGCTGGGCTGCTGCGTCATGCGCGCCCGCTCAGCCGCGGAACTCGGGCTGGCGCTGCTCGGGCCCCGGCTGCTGGGGTCCGTTGTTGTTCCACACCGGCGTGGGCGGCGGGACCATCGCGAGGATGCGCTCGACGACCTGGACCGGGTTGATGTTGTCGGCCACAGCGTCGAAGCCCAACACCAGGCGGTGAGCCATGACGTCCTTGGCGACGGCCTGGACGTCGGTCGGCAGCACGTAGTCACGACCGTGGATGAGCGCCAGGGCCCGGGACGCAGCCACCAGGCCCAGCGTCGCACGCGGCGAGCAGCCGATCTGGATGACCGACGTGAGGTCGGGCATGTTGAACTCGGCCGGCGTGCGGGTGGCGAGAACCAGCCGCACGATGTATTCGGCGACGAGGTTGTGGACGAACACGTCGGAGGCCATCTGCTGCAGCTGCAGCACCAGGTCGGGGTTGAGAACCGGGCGGGCCTCGGGCGGCGTCACTGACATGCGGCGCAGGATCTCGAACTCCTCGTTGCCGCGCGGGTAGGGCACGTCGACCTTCACCAAGAAGCGGTCGCGCTGGGCCTCGGGCAGCGGGTAGACGCCCTCCGACTCGACCGGGTTCTGGGTCGCGATCACGATGAACGGCTTCGGCGCCGGGTAGGTCTGGCCACCGATGGAGACCTGCTTCTCGGCCATGAGCTCGAGCATCGCCGACTGGACCTTGGCCGGGGCGCGGTTGATCTCGTCGGCGAGGACGAAGTTCACGAAGACCGGGCCGAGCTCGATGTCGAACTTCTCCTGGCTCGCCGAGTAGATGCGCGTGCCGACGATGTCGGAAGGGACGAGGTCGGGGGTGAACTGGACGCGGGCGAAGTCACCGCCGACGACCGTCGCGAACGAGCGGACGGCGAGGGTCTTCGCGACGCCCGGCACGCCCTCCAGCAGACAGTGTCCCTTCGCGAGGAGGGCGACCATGAGCTGTTCGACCATGTGCTCCTGGCCCACGATGACCCGCTGGACCTGCGCGATCGCCTCGCCGAGGAGACGCGAGGCCTCCTGCGGGTCGAGGGACCGCCGCGATTCGGGTTCGCTCACGCAAATTCTCCTGTGGCTCGGTGGTTGCGGGCCCACCCTACCCAAGGACTCGGGTCGCACCAGCACTGCACGCCTTGCTGCGGCCATCCGGGCGTGTCCGCGATGGGGCACAATGGGCGTACGCCTGCACCAGCGGGCGACCTGCGCCGAGCAGGGCCGCACGACCAAGGAACGCATGAGCGCACAGGACACGAGCCCGGACGCCGGCTTCGGCGTACCCGTGACCCCGCTCCTGCCCGAGGACCCGCCGCGCATCGGCGACTACTGGCTCGACGGCGTCCACCACCGCCGAGTTTCCGGCGCCGCCTACCTGGCCCACGGCGACGGCGCCCCCCACCTCACGCGCGACACCGTCGCCGAGTCCGGGGCGTACGTGCTGCTGGTGCAGCTATCCCGTGGCGCCGCGGGCGACAAGGCGGCGCGCGACCGGTTCTCGGGCCTGGTCAACGCCATGCACATCGACGACGTGGCGGCCCGCGGCGGCCACGAGCAGGACCAGGGCCGTCTCGGGCGCAAGTTCCGACCCGAGACCGACGACCCCGTTCACCCCGACGACGACGTCCCCCTCGCGCCGTGGGTCGCGCTCGCGCTGGACGGTCCCGGCGAGCGGATTCCCGAGGCCGCCGTCGGCCTCCTCACCGAGGTCGACCTCACGCTCACCGAGCAGCACGGCACGCCGTCGGGCCCGGACTTCCGACTCCACTGGGCCGAGATGGGCCGTCCCGGCCTCAACCGGGTCTGGCCGCTGCCCTGGCCTGGCCGCTACGACAGGGCCGGCTGGATGTCGATCCTCGTGTCGTGGCTGCTGATGATGCTCCTGGCCACGCTGTTCGTGCTGCTGGCGGTGTGGGTCTTCCACGACGAGCCGCCGCAGAGCCCGCCGCCACAGGGCGGCCAGGGCAGCGGCACCTCGACGTCCAGCTCGACTGCCAGCTCGAGCTCCTCGTCGAGCGCGTCCCCGTCGCCCCAGTCGGGTTCGCCGTCGCCCCAGTCGGGTTCGCCGTCCCCCCAGTCGGCCTCCCCCACCCCCACGAGCGGCTCGCCCACCCCAGAGTCCAGCGGCAGGCCCAACGGCGGCTCGCCCACTCCCCCGTCGAAGATGTGATCGACCCGATGGACTCCATCCCCCAGCTCGTGGTCTCCGACCTCGACGGCACCTTCCTGATGCCCGACGGCACCGTCAGCGACACCAGCCGCGACGTGCTCGCCCGGGCGCGCGACGCCGGGCTGCGCGTCGTCTTTGCCACCGGCCGGCCCCCGCGGTGGCTGCAGGTCCTCGAGGGCCTGCCGATGGTCGACCCGTACGTGGTGGCGAGCAACGGGGCCCTGCTGTGGGACCTGGCCGCCGGCGAGGCCGTACGCCGCCACGATGTGCCGGGCGAGATCGCGCTCGAGGTCGTGGCCGAGTTGCTCAGCGCCCTCGGCGACGTCACCTTCGCCGTCGAGCAGGGCCTGCGGTTCGGATTCGAGCCTGCGTACCAGTGGGGCCTGACGCGCGCCGAGACCGAGGGCGACCAGCGCTTCTTCTGTGCCCCCGTCGACGAGTTGTGTGCCGAGCCGTTCGTCAAGCTCCTGGTCCAGTGCCGCTCGCGTGACGCCGAGACCCTCGCAGCCCTCGCCGCGCCAGTGGTCGGCGACCGACTGACCGTCACCCACAGCGCGTTCGACGGTCTCGGCCTGCTCGAGGTCAGCGCACCGGGCGTCACGAAGGCCGCCATGCTCGACGAGTACGCCACCTCTCTCGGCATCGCCCCCTCGTCGGTCGCGGCGTTCGGCGACATGCCCAACGACCTCGACATGCTGCGCTGGGCGGGTCACCCCCACGTCATGGAGGTGGCCCACCCCGCGCTGGACGGCCTCGAGGCGGTCCGCATCGGTTCCAACGCTTCGTCGGCCGTGGCCGCTACCATCGCAACGTGGCTGACGTGAGGTCCCTCCTCCAGCGACGGCACCTGCGGGTGCTGTGGCTCCTGGTGCCGCTGGCGGCTTCCCTGTTCGGGGCGAGCAACTGGGGTGCCCACAACTGGTGGAACCCACCGATGGAAGACCTCATGGTCTACCGGCGGGCCGCCTCGGCACTGCTGGCGGGCCGTGACCCCTACGAGCTGGTCAACTCGTTCCCGTTCATCTACCCGCCATTCGCCGCGATCCTGTCACTTGTCCTGGCGCCGATGTCCGAGTCGTTCATGAAGATCGCCTGGGCGTGGGTCAACGTCGTCGCCCTGTCGATGGTGCTGCGTCGGCTGGGGCTCGACGGCTGGAGGCTCGCCGTCGTCTGCGCCGCCATCCTGTCGACGCTCGCCCCGTTCACCTACACGCTGGCCCTCGGCCAGCTCGGCATCGTGCTCATGGCCATGTGCCTCCTCGACGCCCTCGACGGCGACCCGCGCGCGGCGACCTGGGCGCGGTCTCGCCCCCGCTGGCTGCCCACCGGCGTCCTCGTCGGCCTGGCCGCCGGCATCAAGCTCACTCCCGCGGTGTTCCTGATCCTGTTCTGGCTCGTCGGTCGGCGCCGCGACGCGGTCGTGGGCGTCCTCACCTTCCTCACCACGGTCGCCATCGGCTTCATCGGGCTGTTCGGCCCGGCGCTCGGCTACTGGACCCGCCTGACCCAGGGCGACTCCGGCGCCAACCCCGACGCCTTCGGCTGGCTGTTCAACCAATCGATCCTGTCCGGCTGGCAGCGCTTCTACACCGTCGACCGATCCGCCGGCGGCCTGGTCATCTCTGTGGTCGTGGTTCTGGTCGCGCTCGTCGCCGCCTTGCGCTGCGTACGCCACGGAAACCCGTGGCTCGCCGTCGGCGTCCTCGGCCTCGCCTCGTCGCTCGCCAACCCGATCGCTTGGGTCCACCACATGACCTGGATCGTCCCGCTCGCGATCGGCGCCTGGCAGGGTGGCGCACCGGCGGTCGTCCGCGGGCTGGCGTTCCTGTCGGCGGCGTGGTGGCACTGGGAGCCGTTCGCCCGCCTCCCCGGCGCCCCCTGGGCCCAGGCCGAGCAGTACGCGTACTCGGTCAACGACAAGCTCCTCGCCGCTGGCGGCGCGATCGTGTGCGGGCTGATGGTGCTGCTCGCCGCAGTCTGGCCGTGGCGTACGCCGGCGGCGCCGGGGCCCAGGCCCGTCGGCGAGCTCGCCTCGCCCGCCGAGGTGCCGCTGGTCGTCGACGAGCGCGACAGCGACCACGCCTGAGACGGTGCGCCGTGTGGGGCTTGAACCCACGACCCAGGGATTATGAGTGCTCCCGGTTTAACCCTTGTGCGACAGGCCCATATGCCGGGGATTCACCCATCCTTGAAACGTCGAGTCCCCGTCTGTTAATCAGGGCCCGCGTCGGGCGTGTCGCTGCCCCGTTTGTAACGATTCTGCGCCCGCGGATCACAGACGTCGAGTCGGCCCTGACAGACCTCGTACGCGAGTCGCATACGACGTCCGCGGGCCGCGGATCCGAGCCCGGCGAGGCCGTGATCTTCGTCGTCCACCATGACGAGCATGACCCACACGACCCCGCCGACCGACCACCTCGACCCCCGCTGGCAGACCGCGCTAGAGGCGTACCGAGCCCACCTCGACGACGCCGGCCGCAAGCCCCAGACCTGGCAGACCCACACCGCCTACCTACGGAACCTCGCACGCACCCACCACGACCCCTGGCACGTCACCGCAGCCGACCTCACCGCGTGGGAGAGCTCGGCCGGGTACCGCACCACCCGAGCCCTGCGCGCCGCCGTGCGGAGCTTCTACGCGTGGGCGCACCGGACTGGGCAGACCGCGACAAACCCCGCGCTCGAGGCGTTCCCCGCCGACCGGCTCGCCGGCGTACGCGCCCACGCCCGCAACGCCGACCGTCTCGCGTACGAGCTCCCGCCCCGGTGGGCCGGCCACGTCGACACCTACGCCGTGTTCCTGGCCGCGGCCGGCCGACGCCCGGGCACGATCCGACAGCACCGCGCCCACCTAGGCATGCTCGCCGCGATCCACCCCGACCCGACCACGATCACCGAACGCGACCTACTCGCCTACCTCGCGGGCAAGGACTGGGCGCCCGAGACCCGCAAGGCCGCGCGGTCGGTCCTGCGGTCGTTCTTCGCGTGGGCGGCCGGGCGTGGCGGGCTGCTCGACGTCGACCCGGCGGCCGAGCTCCCCTCGGTCCGCGTGCCCGCCGGCGTACCGCACCCGACCCCCACCGACGTCCTCGAGGCCGCGCTCGAGCGCGCCGACGACAAGGGACGGCTGATGCTGCTACTCGGCGCGTACGCCGGTCTGCGGCGTGCGGAGATCGCCGCCGTCCATCCGGCCCGCGACGTGACCGACGGGGCGCTACGCGTCGTCGGGAAGGGCGGACGCGCGCGCCTGGTGCCGCTGCACCCGCGGGTCGCGGCGGCGATCGACGACGAGCTCGCACGCCGCCGGCAGGGCACGCCGGGGACGGGGTTCCGGTACGCGGCCGCGGCCACCGCAGACGGCTACCTGTTCCCCGGCGTCGGGCCCGGCACGCACGTCCAGCCGGGCGCGGTCGGGAAGACGCTCGCGGACCTGCTCGGGGAGCACTGGACAGCCCACGGGCTGCGACACCGGTTCGCCACGCGCGCGTACGCCGGGACACGCGACCTGCGGGCCGTGCAGACGCTCCTAGGGCACTCGCAGCCCGAGACGACCGCCCGCTACACCGCGGTCCCTGACGGGGCGCTCACGGCCGCCGTGCTGGCCGTCTGACCGGGGCGCCGACATGCGACAGCCGACCGCGCCCACCTGGGCCACCGACAGCCACCACGACGACGAGGCCGGCGGGTGGATCCACACCGCAGACCTACCCGCCGGCGACGTCACCGTCCAGCTCACCGCATGGGCCGACGACCACGACCTGGCCCTCGACACGATCACCGTCACCGTGGACGGCACGATCCCCGCCGACCCCGTCGGCCTGCTGCGGGTGGCCGACGCGCTCGCACGCGCCGCCTGCCACCTGCACTAGTTGGCGGGCCCGAAGTTGTAGTTCTGGACCCGGATGCCCCCGAGCACTTCGGCGCCACGAGCCAGGCAGCAGACGGCGGCGAACTGGGGTACCAGTTCCGGCTTCTCAGTGAGGAACTGCTGAACTCGTGCAGCGACGTCTTCTGAAGCCACGGTCCCGCCGTTGAACTCGACGCGACCGCCCTCCGCGATCTGCTGCCGAAGCTGCGCCGCCAGGACTTCGGTAGCCAGCTCGCGGCCACGGTACTCGTCGACGGTGACGTCCACGGTGATGGTGACGCGCTGGGAGATCTGTTCGTTGGCCATTTCGTTCCCTCTCGTGGGGGCGGGCGCGTTTCGCCCGTAATCGGTCCCTGTAGCTCGAATTGTGTCGAAAGAGAGAGAGAACGGACAGGCCCGGGGTGTCCGGGGAGCGCGTCGACGTATAAAAAACCGGGTCAGGTCCGACGAGATCCGACGTTCGACGACCCGCAGTCGAGGCAGACCGGTCGCTGCGCTGCGCCGTTGCAGTGGGCGCAGACGGATCGCAGGTTGTCAGGGTGGTCGTTGCCGCCGTCGTCGGCCGGGGTGATGTGGTGGACAACCGTCGCGGTGCCGGTGCAGCCGTCGCCGTTGAGCTGGCACGCGTGGTTGTCGCGGTCGAGGATCAGCCGTCGGAGTGTGCGCCATCGTCGGGTGCCGTGGCAGGTGAGCCAGGGGCCGGGGTTGGCGAGGACGTCGTCGAGGGTGTGTTCGGGGATGGTGAGGGGGCGCGGGGCGGGGTGGACTTCGGGTCGGGGGGTGGTGCGGTCGCGTCCGGGGCCGTAGGTCTTGCGGCAGGTCGGGCAGTACGCCTGTCGGGTGGTGCCGGTGGTGCCGTCGCTGCGCTGGTACTTGTAGGCGTACACGTTGGCGGCGGGGGTGTTGCAGCGCGGGCAGTTGCGGAAGGTGTGCACGGGGTTTCCTCTCGGGTCAGGTGAACAGTCGTAGGCCGCGGAGCTGTCGCGTGGTGCCGGCGATGAGGCTGGCCGGGGCGAGTAGTTGGTCGAGGTCGACGGGGCGGATCGTGAGGTCGTCGGGGAGATGGTCACGGAGCCATGCGGCTTGGTGGGGGTGGGTGAGCACGGGGCCGATGATGGTGAGGCGGTGGCCGCGGTGGGTGCCGGCGGGGTCGCGGCATGCGGCGGGTGCGGGGCGGGCGTGCGCGAGGCGTACGCGCACGGCGGCGAGGGCGTCGCCCCAGACGCGCTGGCTGGGCGCGTAGATCGTGCGGAGGGCGTCGCGGGTGGGGACGGCGTAGAACCCGCAGGAACAGCCGGGGTGGGGTGGTGCGTGGTCGGGGTTGCGCGTGCACTCGGCGGTGTGGGTGGTGTTCCAGTAGGGCCGGGCGCGCGTGGTGGCGGCGAGGGTTGAACGGGAGCCCCATCCGTCGGTGCGGAGTGCTTCGAGGCGCCAGCCGGTGAACGTCTCACGCATGCTGTGTCCTCGTCGTGGTGGGTGTGCCTGGGCCCCGGGCAAGGCGTGCGACCGTTCACGTCCTGCCCGGGGCCTCGAGGTCTTCCGCTAGTGGCCGAGCGAGTCGGCTACGTATCGGGAGTAGGCCGCGGCTTCGCGGGCGGCCTGGGTGTGGGTGGCGCCCATGCGCTGCAGCATGGCGGCGTGGGCGCGCTCGAGGTCGAGGTCGAGCGCGGCCGCGCGGTGGCGGAACTGCACGCCTTGCATGCCGGACGTCTTGAGCCGGGAGTGCACGACGCGTTCCGCTGGGCCGACGACGTTGATCGCGGCTTCGACGAGGTCGCGGACGTGCTCGGGCACGCGGCCGGGGTTGGCCTCGAGCAGGCCGTGCAGGTAGGCCGCAGGGGCGGCGACGGCGCACCGGGTGACGGTGGCGTGGTCGTCGGGCTTGACGTACAGCAGGAGCGCGGCGACGGCGGCGGTCACGATCGGCGCGGTCGGGCCGCCCTCGACGCGGGTGGCGGGCTCGGGCGGCAGGGTCAGCCCGTAGAAGTCGACGTAGCTGGTCACGAGACCGTCACCACCTGCACCGCGCCGGCGACGAGGTTCCGGCCACGGCCGTAGCGCAGGAACGCGATCAGCTTGCCGAGTCGGTCGGGCTCGGTCGCGACGAGGTCGAACGGCTCGGTTGCCTGCACGAGGACGGCGCCGGCCGCGATCACGTACGCCGTGCCGGCCGGGCATCCAGCGGTGGGCAGGATCTCGGGCCGGTCGCCGGCGGCGACGTTGTCGGCGGCGTACGCGCGGACGATCTTGGGCCGGTCCTCGGGGTCGCAGACGATCAGGTCGGGCACGCCCCACGCGCCGCCGGCGGCGGCCTCGGCGGCGGCGAAGTCAGGCGCGGTCGGCGCACCGTCCGCGATGTCGGCCAGGATCGCGGTCTCGAGCTTCACGTCGACCTGGGCGCGAAACAGCGCCTCGAGGTGCGAGGCGATGCCGGGCGCGTAGTCGAGCTGGGCCGCCTCGTTCACGAGCAGCGCGGCGGTGTGCCAGCCCGACGTGTCGCCGTCAACGGTCACCGCGACGGACTGCAGCTCGGTCCCACGCGGCGGGTCGAGGACCGCGTCGGGCAGGGTGCCGGTGTGCGGCACCATGTCCCGGGCGGTCATCTCCTTGACGGCATAGCGGGCGAGGAACTGCGCGCGGGCGGGCACCCGGCCGGGCGTCACGCCGGTCCCGATCGCGCCGGAGAGGTCGGCCCACGCGGCGGCCCGCAGGTTGGCGACGAGCTCGCGGTGCTGGCGGTAGCGCGCGAGCCGGTCCGCGGCCGCGTCGCGGTCCCTCGAGGCGTGCGAGCCGGCGGCCGTGATGAGGTCGTGGCCGTAGGCGTGCTGGCCGTCGGCGTACGGGTCGGTGCTCGCCGCGATCTGCTCGAGGGCCGCGACGGCTTCCGCGGCCTGGATCGCCCGGTTCGTCCGCTCGGGGCGGCCGATCCCGGGCGCGGTCACCGACTCGGCCAGGGCACGGGCCCCGGACGTCAGCTCACGCGCGGATGCCGCGTCGACGGAATCGCTGGTGACGGTGGTGAGCTCTTCACGCTTGCTGGTGCTCATGGTTTCTTCCTTCGTGGATCGTCTGGTTTCGGTGCGTCGGCCGGGACCACCCAGCGCTCCGCGATCTTGTCTGAACCGGGGATGCGCTTGACGAGGTGCCGGGCGGATCCCTTGGCGTACCCGTGGATCTCTTCCCACTCAGCCAAACTGATGTACGGCGCTGCCCCCAACACTTCGGCCCGAAGTCGTGCGCTACCACACGACTTGAGCCGGGCAGCAGCTTCGAACAGCGGGGCGACGTTGGTCCGCGGGTCGCGCTCGAGCTGGGCGAACGCCTCACTTCGTAGGGCGTCGACCACCACCTGGACCGGCAGATACACCCCGCACACGTCGATGACAGGTCCGCTCACGGCAACCACCCCGGACGATGCGGGAAGATCTCCCGCGGACGAGGCAGCGTCGCCAGGCGCAGGTTCGCCCACCCACGCGCCGCAGCCGCGACCAGCCGTAGATCGTCCGAGCTCGTCCACACCGGCTCGAGGGCTTCGACCGCCTCGAGCACGCGATCGACGTCGTCGACACCGGCGAGTTCGCAGCACGCACGGCACAGCAGACGAGGCGGCGACGGGACGTCACGGTTCACCTTCACGCCGGCGGCGACCCGCGGCCGCGAGCCGACAAGCACCGCGCCGCAGTGCCAGCAGACGCCGCCGCCGGTCCTCACCGACCACTTCCCGGCCCCGCTCACTGCAGCCCCTTCCGCAGTTCACGACAAAGACGGCCGGGGTCAGGCGGGGGCGTCTGTAGCTCGAACTCGTGCGGCAGGTCGACGCCCTTGTGGATCGCCCGGTCGTGCTGGGCCCGCTCACGGTTGCAGATCCCACACCGCGGGCCGGTCGTCGACGACTTCCCGCCGCTGGGCGTGGCGGTCCGGTTCTGCGCCCAAGTCATGGCGAGCGGCGTGCGGGCCTTCGGATCGGCCGCGGCGGCGTACCCGGCCGCGAGCGCGGCGGGGACGCTCAGCCCGTCGTTGACGAGCTGGCGCAACGCCTTGCACGTGCCGGCCTGGTCCCATACGGGGTCATGGCCCTGTCGGTCCCGTTCGGTGCAGACGAGGAACGCGAGGGCGCGGATCTCCTGATCGAGGACGTCCATCATCATTCACCGCCCCTGGCGGAGTGCTGCGCGTCCCGGACAAGGCCGACGCCGGCGGCGCGCGCGTGCGCGCCCCCTTGATGATGAATCTCTTGTAGTTCCTCTCTTGGGTTGGCACTGGTACCACCTTGACGGCGGTCAATTGCCATGTTGACGGGGTCGGATTGCCATGTTGACGTGCCAGTCTGACCGGCACCCGTACCCACTTGATCGCCCGGGGTTTGCCCGACACCCGTGCCACCTTGACGGTCACTCGTCTGTCCGGCATCCACGCCGCCTTGACGCGGGATCGACAGCCGGTACTTCGTCGCCTGCGGTGTGGCTGCCCCGCGGCCCCGTCCTCGGGCGACTACCTCGAGCCACCCCCCGTCGACCAACGAGCCCAGCGCTCGGCCGGCCACTTCGGGTGAGACGTCGACGCGACGCCCAGCGGTGGCGTACGACAAGAAGAATTCACCCGTTCTGCCGTTCGCGTACCGCGCCACCACACCGGCGACCGCGTAGACCGTGGACACCGCGACGACCTTTGCCGGGTTGCCCTTCGCGGTGGTGCGCGCGGTTGGCCAGGGCGGGCGTGGGGTCTCGCAACCGCAGTGGGGGTCACGGGTGCCGGGAGTGAGGGCGAGCCCGCACGCCGCACAGGGGGCGTCGACCAGCCGGCGCAGCCACTCGAGTGGGCGGGTCGTCATGTTGCCACCCCCCGGCGCGTGACCGGCCACCTGTCGGGGGTCCGCCCTATGGTGGAACCGCAGTCGTCGTACTGCGGTGTGCGGGGAATCCTCATGGGCGCCCGGGATGGGGTGGAAGCCTCCCGGGCGCTTCGCGTGTTCGGAGTCACGAGGCCGCCCCCAGACGCTTGCTCGGGGGTGCGGGCGTCGACTTCTTCGCTGCGCGGGCCTTCTTGGCTGCCAGGCTCATGCGGAGCATATGGGCCCGCATGAGCTGGTCGACTCGGTACTCGATCTCGTCGGACGACAGGTCGGGATGCTGCTCGCGGATCTCGGCCTCGAGCTTGGCGCGCCGCCCGCGGCGCGCTGCTGCAGTGGCTGCCGTGCGGTCGGGGGTGTTCGCCCACCTCACGCGGGCAGCGATCTCACCGGCGATGGACTGGTTCGAGCGTGTTGACTTGGTTCCCACTGGATGCTCTTTTCGGGCAGGTCTCAGCGGTGACGCCCCGCAGGTCACGTCACCCCAAGCCCCGTTGCATCCAGCAGCCCAACGAGAGGCCCGGCACTTCCCCGCTGCCGCGGGGCGCCGATCACGTACAAGGGTACGCACAAAGGTGTGCGAGTCAACCGGCGCCGATTTTGGCTAGGCGTGCATGGCTGCCTCAAGGTAAGCCGCAGCGTGGTCGTCAACGGATGGTGCACGACCGTCGCGCGTGAGGCGAGCGACCAGTCGATCGATGGCGGCTCGCGAGAGTCGCAAGCGCGTGTGGGCCGGGCCGTGCTCCACCATCACGGCGGGGACCAAGACGACGTGTTCCAGTCGAAGCATCCGTACCTGGGTGGCGCCGCGCAATCCGCTGGCGACGCACTTCGGACACCGCCACGCCAGCAGGTGCCCGTCGATCCACACGAGCTCTTGACCGTCGAGCGTTTCCGGCCGAAGATCCACGTCCGCGAACGCGGGCGACGTGTCCAACCGGCCCAGATGGTGCCCCTCGGGACAGAGCAGCGTGACCCGCTGGGTGGTTCGGTGCTCGGTGCCGCGCTGCTCGAGGCCCGTCATAGCCGGTCCCCGATCCCCATACGACGGTGCGCGTCACGGGCCCTCTCGTCTGCGGCGGACGCGGCATAGCGGCCGACCATCTCCCGCGAGCGCCACCCGGCCAGCCGCATGAGGTCGTTCTCTTGCCCGCCCTCGGCCAACCAGAGGTGCGCGAACGTGTGGCGGAAGCGGTGAGGGTGGACGTTCGGCACGCCGGCGTCTGCTGCTCGGCGCTCGAGCATCTGGCGTACGCCCGAATCGGACATGGGGCCCTTCTTGCCGAGCCACAGCGCGTCCCGGTCCGCCTGGGGGTGGGACCGGCGGAACCGCAGATAGCGGCGCAGCGCGTCGGCCGTCTTCGCGCCGAACGGGCACGCACGACCGCGTCCGCCCTTGCCCACGACGTGGGCCACCATCTGGTCGGAGTCGACGTCGTCGAGGGTCAACCCGGCCAGTTCGCCGGCTCGCATGCCGGTGTCGATGAACAGGCGCATGATCGCGAGGTCTCGACGGTTCTCGAAGGTGTTGCCCTTGCACGTCGCGAGCAGCTTCGTGAGGTCTTCCACCGACAGCACGGGCACCGGTTGCTCGGGGACGTGGGGCGCCTGCATGCGCTCCATGGGCGATCGCGGGATCTCACCGTCGTCGGCCAGCCAGCGGAAGAGCTGCTGCAGGGACCGGTAGTGCTTGGCGACGGTGGCCGGGGCGACCTTGGCCTGCATGTCGGCTAGATAGTGCTCGACGTGCTCGCGGGCGACGGCGTTCGCCCCGGTCGGCATGCCCTGGGCCACGAGGTAGGCGACGAAGGTGCGGGCGACGTTCAGGTACGAGTTGATAGTGCCGGCGGACCGGCCCTTGGCCCGAAGGTGAATCTGCCAGTCGGGCAGCAGCGCCGCGAGGTCGTCCGGGGCGACCGGGACGACCTTCGCGGGGGTCTTTTGAGTGCTCACGAGAGTGAGGATACTCGGCTGTTCGACCTCTGTGCGGGAGTGAGTACTCGCGTATTCCCTTGTCGTGCGCCGTGTGGGGCTTGAACCCACGACCCAGGGATTATGAGTCCCCTGCTCTGACCGGCTGAGCTAACGGCGCCTGCGCTGCATCGTAGCCCGGCCAGCCACCCGGCGGGTGTCAGCGCGAGCGGTAGACCTGTCCCGGCGCGGGCTGGCCGAGCAACTCGGACATCGTGACCAGCGTGTAGCCCTGCGCCTTCAGCCCGCGGATGATGCCCGGCGCGGCGTCGACGGTCGTGCCGTGGAGGTCGTGCATGAGCACGACCGCGCCGGGACGCACGTCGTGGAGCACGCGATCGGTGACGGTGGCGGCGTTGCGGTCGCGCCAATCGTAGGGGTCAACGCTCCACAGCGCCACGCCCATGCCCATGTCGGCGGAAGCCTGCTGGACGGTGGTCGAGGTGGCACCACCGGGCGGCCGCATCCACACCGGGCGCCGGCCCGTCAGGCGCTGGATCTTGTCGCTGGTCGGGTTCAGCTCGTTGCGCACACCCTGGTAGCTCATCGACGACAGCGTGCCGTGATGGGTGGTGTGGTTGCCGATCTCCATGCCCATCGACGCGGCGCGCGAGACCGTCGGGCCGCGCGAGTCGACCATGTCACCGACGACGAAGAAGGTGGCCTTCACGCCCTCGCGGCCCAGCGTGTCGAGCAGGCGCGACGTGTGGGACGACGGGCCGTCGTCGTAGGTAAGCGCCACGCACCTGGCCACGCGGCAGTCGACCCCGGTCACGATGCCGCGGTCGCTGCGCCAGGTGATCGTGCCGTGCTCGAAGCGCTGGTCGCAGATGCGTCCGCCACCCTCGGTGCGACACGCCTCGCCGCCCGTGGGATAGCCGTAGCGCCCGGCCTCCCAGCCCGAGTCGCGCCAGTGGTCGAAGATCGCCCCGAAGACGGGATGGGCGCCGGTCGCGGGCGAGTAGTAGATCGCGCCGCCCTGGAAGTACTGGAAGCAGCCGCTGTTGCGGATGATGCAACGCTCGCCCTCGACCGGATAGGCCAGCGGGGAGCGCTCCCAGCCCATCGACTCCCAGCGGTCCCGGATCAGGCCCCACACCGGGTGGGCGCCGCTGGCCGGGGACCAGTAGATCGAACCTCCCTGGAAGTGGTTGAAGCAGCCGCCGTCGCGGAACCCGCAGCGCTCGTCGGTGGTCGGGTAGCGCAATGGCGAGTTCTCCCAGCGCATCGTGCCCCAGCGCTCCTGGATGGCGCCGCGCACCCAGTGGGCGCCGGCGGCCTGCTGCCAGTACATGGCGCCCCGCTGGAAGTTCTGGTAGCAGCCACGGTCACGCAGGCCGCACACCTCCGGCCCGGTCGGGTCGCCCATCGCGCTGCGGGCCCCGGCACGCCAGGCGTCGCCGATCGCCCCGCCCACGTCGTAGGCGTGGGCCGCCGCCGGACAGACGAAGGTCAGGGCCAGGACGAGGGCGCACAGGACGCGCGCGAGGGTACGCATGGTTCCTCCGGGGGGTCGCGGTGCGGGAATCGTAGCGTCCGCAGGCTCCCCGGGCGGTGACGCCGACGTGATTCTCAGCCGAGGAGGTCGGCCAGGCCCTCCAGCCACCGTGCGACGCCCTCGGGCCCGTCGACCTCGACGTCGGCCAGCGCGGCGAGCGCGTCCTGCTCGGGAGAGGCCGAACGCACGAGCACGCCCGGAACGCCCCGGCCACGCAGCTCGCGGACCTTCTCGAACGCGGGCACGTCCCCCAGGTCGTCGCCGGCGTACACCACCGCGCGTACGCCGCGCTCGGCGACGAGCGCCTCGAGCGCCTGACCCTTGTCCATGCCCGCCGCCCGGACCTCCAGCACGTGGCGGCCGGGCTCCAGGTGCAGGCCGAGCCGCTGCGCGGCCTCGGCGACCGGGCCCTGCACGTCGCGCTGCGCCGCCGCTGGGTCGGGTGCTGTGCGCGTGTGGACGGCCAGGGCGCGCCCCTTGTCCTCGAGGTAGAGCCCTGGGTGCCCGGCGTCCACCAGCAGGCCGGGCAGCTCGGCGCGCAGCCGCGCGATCGCCTCCGGCGGCTCCGGCTCGGTGTAGGTGTCGGTCGCCGCGTCCCACCGCTCGACGCCGTACTGGCCCAGCACGACCAGGTGGTCCAGGGCCTCAGCCCGGTCGAGACCACCGAGCCGCACGGCGGTGCGGGTGGGGCGACCGGTGATGATGGCCAGCGTCCCAACGAGGCGTCCCAGCCGACCCAGCACGTCGATGGTCGCCGGCAGCGCGTACGCCTGATCCGGGTCGTCGACGATCGGTGCGGTCACGCCGTCGAAGTCAAGGGCCACCATCGCGTGGTCGGGGTCGGCCACCAGTGCCCGGACCGCGGCGCGTCCCTCGTCGGTGCGGGCAAGGTCTGCGTACGCATCGCTCATGCCGCCCACCCTAGGAGGCGGGGTGTCCCGAGAAATGTCGACCTCTAGACTTGGCCCCCGGAGGCGATCCCATGTCCAAGACCAGCAAGCCCGAGAACAAGCGCGCATCCTTCGTCGTGGTGGCCAACCGGCTGCCCGTCGACCGGGTGGAGCTCCCGGACGGGAGCGTCGACTGGCGCACGTCCCCCGGCGGTCTGGTGACCGCGCTCGAGCCGGTGATGAAGGCCCAAGAGGGCGCCTGGGTCGGCTGGCACGGCGCAGCCGACGAGACTCTGGAGCCGTTCACCGACGACGGGATCTACCTAGTCCCGGTGCCGCTGTCGGCCGAGGATGTCACCGACTACTACGAGGGCTTCTCCAACGCCACGCTGTGGCCGCTCTACCACGACGGCGTGGCCTTCCCCGAGTTCCACCGCGAGTGGTGGGACGCGTACGTGAATGTCAACCGCCGGTTCGCCGAGAGCGCCGCCGAGGCTGCCGACCAAGGCGCCACGGTGTGGGTTCAGGACTACCAGCTCCAGCTTGTGCCGCAAATGCTGCGCGAGCTGCGCCCCGACGTGACCATCGGCTTCTTCCTGCACATCCCCTTCCCACCCGTCGAGCTGTTCGCCCAGCTGCCGTGGCGCCGCCAGATCATCGAGGGCCTGCTCGGCGCCGACCTCATCGGCTTCCAGCTGCCGGGTGGGGCCCAGAACTTCGTACGCCTCGTCCGCCAGCGCCTGCGCCACGAGACCCACCGCGACACCGTCAGGCTCCCCGACGGGCGCACGGCGGTGGCCCGGGCGTACCCCATCTCGATCAACGCCGACGGGTTCCAGAAGCTGGCGCAGAAGCCGGAGGTCAAGGAGCGCGCCGCGCAGATCCGGCGCGACCTCGGCGACCCGAAGCACGTTTTCCTCGGCATCGACCGCCTCGACTACACCAAGGGCATCAAGCAACGGCTGCGCGCCTTCGGCGAGCTCGTCGCCGAGGGACGTGTCGACGCCGAGGACGCGGTGTTCCTGCAGGTCGCCACCCCCTCCCGCGAGCGAGTGGAGGAATACAAGCGGCTGCGTGACGAGATCGACCGTCTCGTCGGCCAGATCAACGGAGACTCGGGCCGCATCGGGCGCCCGCCGATCACCTACCTGCACGCGTCGTTCCCGCGCGAGGAGATGGCCGCGATGTATTCGGCAGCCGACATCATGGTCGTCACTCCCCTGCGCGACGGCATGAACCTCGTCGCGAAGGAGTTCATCGCCTGCCGCTCCGGCAACGACGGCGCGTTGGTGCTCAGCGAGTTCACCGGCGCCGCGTACGAGCTGAAGCAGGCCTACAAGATCAACCCCTACGACATCAACGACATCAAGGACACCCTGGTGCAGGCGGTCGAGGACACCCCGGCGAACCACCGCCGTCGCATGAAGGCCCTGCGCAGGCAGGTCTTCGACAACGACATCGACCGGTGGGCGTCGCGCTTCCTCAACGACCTCGCCGCCAAGGGGTGAGGGGCGCAGAGAACGAGTGAGGGGCCGGAAGCGATGCTTCCGGCCCCTGTCTGCTCCTCCAACTGGACTCGAACCAGTAACCCTTCGATTAACAGTCGAATGCTCTGCCAATTGAGCTATGGAGGACCGCGTCCACGAGGTGGCGCGAGCAGAAACATTAGCAACTGCCCCGGGGCTCCGCAAGTCGGCCGATCCTCCCGGTGCCCGACGTGGTGCGCGCCCCGCCTTGGGGGGAGCTGATACCGTCCCGAGGTCGAGGCACGTGGTCGAGAGAGGGAAGCGATGACCTGGGTGAGAAGGATCGCGCTTGCGCTGGTCTATGCGATCCCGCCCCTTTTCGCGGCGGTGTACGCGGGCGCGACGGGCATCAAGGACGGCCAGTTCTACCCGTGGCGTCCAATCATGCTCGACCTGGACGTCTACATCCGCACCGGTGAGCGCGTCCTCGCCGGCCAGCCGTTCTACGCCGTCCCGGGCGACCAGTTCCCGTTCATCTACCCGCCGATCGCCGCGGTCATGTCCGCGCCGCTCGCGCTGCTCGACACCCACCCGATGCAGGTCGTCTGGCTGCTGCTGAACGCCCTCATCGTCATGGCGTGCGTCCATCGTCTGCGCTTCACGGGCTGGCAGCTGTCGCTCGTCTCCGTCGCGGCCCTGTGGCTCATCCAGCCCATTCGAGTCACGCTCGGCTTCGGCCAGGTCAACCTCGTGCTGCTGATGCTGGTGTTCCTCGACCTGATGCCCGGTCCGCGCCTGCTGGGCCGCAGGTTCCTCCCCGAGGGCTGGATGACCGGCGTCGCCACCGCCATCAAGCTCACCCCGCTCATCTTCAGCCTCTACCTGTTCTGCGTCGGCAAGGTCCGCGCGGGCCTCGTGTCGCTGGCCTCCACGGCCGCGGCGACCATCCTGGGCTTCATCCTGCTCCCGTCGTCGTCGGTCCAGTTCTGGAGCCGGCTCATCGCCGGCGACTCCGGCTTCAACGTCTCGATGAAGTACTACGCGAACCAGTCGATGATCGGCAACTACATCCGGTTCACCAAGCTCAACCCCGACAAGATCCCCCTCGAGGGCATGCTGCTGGCCTGCATCGTGGGCGGACTGGGGCTGCTCGCGGCGATCCTGTGGCACCGTCAGGGCCACCACGGCTTCGGCCTGTGCCTGGCCGCGTTCGCCGGCCTGTTCATGTCGCCGATCTCCTGGAGCCACCATTTCGTGTGGGTGCTGCCGCTGGTGATCATCCTGCTCCGTGACACGCGGCTGCCGGACTTCCTGCGCTTCGTCGGCCTCGGCTTCTGCCTGTGGGTGATGTGGGCACCGTTCGACGAGTTCATCGACGGACAGAACGAGTTCGAGTGGCCGCTGCCGATGCTGCTCATCGACGCCGGGTCGCTCATCATCGGCACCGCGTTCTTCATCCTCGCCGCCGGCATGGCCATCGCCCAGCGGCGTCGCCTCGGCATGACCTGGCTGCCGCTGACGTTCCGTGCCGAGGAGGCCGTCCCGGCCCCCGCCTCGGTCGGTCCCCCAGGCGAGCACGACACCCCCGGGCGCGACGCCGCGCGCGCCTGACCTGTCAGGAATACTCGGCGCGCAGCTCGGCCAGGCGGGCGTCGAGGAGGGCGTTCACCTCGTCGGTGTTCGGCGTGCCCCGGCCCCGGCGTACGCGCCACACGACCTCGTCGCCATCTGGAGCACGCCGAGCGCTCACCACTCCGCCCTCACGCGTGCCCTCGATGGGCACATGCTCCTCGAGCAGGATGGTCGCTTCCACCCTCTCACGAAAGATCTCCGGCAGCTGCCCGGGCGAGTCCAGACGTACGCTCCCCCGCCGGCCGTCGGACAGGGCCCACGTGAGCGACGACGCCTGGGCGTTGAACCCGCCGCGCTCGATCGTGTGCCACGGCACCACGACCCACTGGGGCGCCCCGTCGTTGTGGGCCAGCGCGTCGGTCTGGGCCACGCACCAGCCCGTCCCCGTCTCCTCGGCCCCCAGGACGCGGGCGGACGCGCGCAGGCCCACCGACACCCGGGCGCGCGTCAGGTCGCGCTCGTCCTGCGGGTCGAGGCGGGGGTGGCGGCGGAACAGTCCCATGGGACGAAGGATAGTGGGGTCGCCCCACCTATGCCGCGGTGCCGGCCTCGAGCAGCTCGGTCCCCAGGACCGCCCCGGAGCGCAGCCGCTCGATGCCGGACCGCTCACGTTTGCGCACCCAGGCCCGTGACCGGGACAACCGTGCGGCGACCTCGGTCACGGTGCACGGCTCGTCGCCGAGCAACCCGTGCCGAAGAGCCAGCACCTGACGCTCGTCCTCGGGCAGCGCGTCGAGGATCCCCGGTCGCGGCGCGAGGGCCTCGAGGACCGCGGCGAACGCGGCTTGGGCGCGTGGGTCGGGACGTTCGACGGTGCGGCCCTCCTCGTCGACGAGGCTGACCGGAGGGGAGTGCTCCAGCGCCGCCGCGACCGAGTCCACTGGGCGGCCGATCTCGGCGGCCACCTCCGCCGACGTCGCGGGCCGCCCCAGGTCGGCCGAGAGGCGCTCGGCGGTGACCAGCGCCAGCCGGCGCAGCTCGGCACCGTGCGTGGTGAGGTGGAGCTGGCCGCAGCGGCGGAGCACCGCCTTTCCGATGTGGGAACGGATCCAGCGCAGGGCATAGGTCGCGAACCGCCACTCGAGCGTGTGGTCAAACCGGTCGACGGCCATGACGAGCCCGACGGCCCCCTCCTGGAACAGCTCTTCCTCCGGCAGCGGCCAGCGGCGCACGGTGAGACGCACCTCGCGCCGCACGAGCCGCAGGTTGGCCTCGACGAACCGGCGGCGCGCCTCCTCGCCCCGGCGTACGACCTCCTCGAGTTCGGCGACCGTCGTCCCCGCCGGCACCGCACCGGTGTCGAGGAGGTGACGGGCATAGGTGGCGGCCTCCAGCCAGCGGCTGAGGTCGATCTCGTCGTCATGGGTGAGCAGCGGTTCGTCGAGGACCAGGTTCTCCATGGGTGGAAGCCTCGCCGCCGACCGGTCCTCCCCCGGGCCCGGCCGGCCGGTTGTGGGTGACGACCGACGGACAACACCGATCCTGTGGACGGCGTCACAGGGTCAGCGCTCGTTGGCCCCCAGCGTCGCGATCTGGAGGGCCTTGCGGGCCTGCTCGAGCGTCAGCAGCTCGGAGAACATCGAGTTGTACTCCGCCTGGTGGTCGACGGGGTTGGTGCGCTGGAGCCGGGACTTCAGGTCTGCGATGCGCCGGTTGGTCGTCAACAGCCGCAGCTTGGCCGCGTACGCCGCCGCGTACGCCTCGTCGGGGACGTGCAGGAACTGCTCGACGGCGAGTGCGACGACGAGCTGGGGCACTGTCTCGCCGGGCGCGGCCTCGCGTACGCGCTGGCTCCACTCGGCGTCGGAGTCCTGGCTCTGGGCGGCGCGGCAGGCGGCGAAGACGGCCGCGTACGCCGGGTGGGTGAAGTCGTCGGGGGTGATGTCGTACCAGGTGGCGGTGAACAGGTCGGGACGCTGGACCATGAGCTTGGCGGTGTCGCGCTCGACCTCCAGCCCGCGCTGGCGCGGGATCGGCATGGGCAGGTCGCCGCTGGGGCGCCGCTCCGGCTCGGGTGCGCGCACCTCGACGGACTCGGCGGCGCGGGCGCCGCGTCGGCTCGCGGCCGAGACCTCGCGGCGGACCTCGTCGAGGTCCATGCCGAGCATGCCGGCCAGCTCGCGGGCGTAGCCGGAGACCAGCGAGGTGTCGCGGATCGAGCCGACCAGGGGTGCCGCGGCACGCAGGGCCTGCAGGCGGCCGTCGGCGCGGTCGAGGTCGTAGCGCTGCAGCACGTTCGCCATCACGAAGCGGTACAGGGGGACGCGGCGGGCAACGAGCTCGCGGACCGCCGCGTCGCCGTGCTGGAGCCGGAGGTCGCACGGGTCGAGCCCGCTGGGCTCGACCGCGACGTAGGTCTGGGCGATGAAGTTCTGGTCGCCGTCGAAGACCTTCAGCGCGGCCTTCTGACCGGCGGCGTCGCCGTCGAAGGTGAAGATCACCTCGCCGTTGAACGCGTCGCCGCCCATGAGCCGCTGCAGCATGCGGGCGTGGTCGTCGCCGAAGGCGGTGCCGCAGCTCGCGACTGCGGTGTCGACCCCCGCCAGGTGGGCCGCCATGACGTCGGTGTAGCCCTCGACGACGACGGCCTGGGACTTCTTGCCGATCTGCTGACGCGCCAGGTCGAGGCCATAGAGCACGTGGGACTTCTTGTAGACCACGGTCTCGGGGGTGTTCATGTATTTCGCCGGGACGCGGTCGTCGTCGTAGATGCGTCGCCCGCCGAACCCGACAACCTGCTTCGACGCGTCACGGATCGGCCACAGCAGGCGGCCGCGGAAGAAGTCGTAACCGGCCTCGCGGATGAGGCCCGCCTTCACCAGGTCGCCGTCGGAGAAGCCCTTGCCGCGCAGCATGTTCATGAGCACGCGGCCGCCGCGCGGGGCATAGCCGACGCCGAATTGCTCGGCCGCCTCACGGTCAAAGCCGCGCTGGTCGAGGAACTGTCGCCCCACGAGGGCGTCAGGGGTGGCGAGCTGGGCGGCGTAGAACTCGGCGGCGAGCTGGTTGACCTCGAGGATCCTCGTACGCAAGCCCGGCTCGACGCGCGGGCCGCCGTCGCCGTCCTCGTAGCGCAGCACGACGCCGACGCGGTCGGCGAGGTTCTCGACGGCCTCGACGAACGAGAGGTTGTCGTGCTTCTGCAAGAACGTGATGGCATCGCCGCCCTCGCCGCAGCCGAAGCAGTAGTAGAAGCCCTTGGCTGGTGTGACCTGGAAGCTCGGGGTCTTCTCGTCGTGGAACGGGCACAGGCCCTTCAACGACCCACTGCCGGCGTTCTTGAGCGCCACGACCGAGCCGACGACCTCGTCGATGCGTGCGCGCGAGCGCACCTCCGCGATGTCCTCGTCCCTGATCCGGCCTGCCACGTGGGCAGTGTACGCGGGCTAAGGTGATGCGTCGTGACGACTGCTCTCGACCACCGCCTGGCCATCGCGCTGGTGGGTCTCGTCCTGCTCGCCGTGGCGGTCTCGGTGGTGACGCGGCTGCGGCTGGAGAGGCAGGTGGTCGTCGCCGCCCTCCGCGCGACCGTCCAGCTGGCTGTCGTCTCGCTGCTCATCACCGCCGCGCTGACCCATCTGGTGTGGGCGGCGGCGTTCGTCGCGCTCATGTTCGCCGTGGCCGTGTGGACGTCGGCTACCCGCTGCGACGTACGCCGGTGCTGGCCCTGGGTGGCGGTTGCCATGGCCGCCGGCATCCTGCCGGTGCTCGCGCTCGTGTTCGTGTCGGGCACCTCACCGCTCAACGGTGCCGCGCTGGTGCCGATCGCGGGCATCATCATCGGCAACACCATGACCGGTCACACGCTGCTCGCCCGACGCGAGTTCGCCGCGCTGCGCGACGCCATCGGCGAGTACGAGGCCGCCCTGTCGATCGGGCTGACCCGCACCCAGGCCATGGCCGAGATCACCGCCCCCGTCCGCGCCGAGGCGCTGGTGCCCAACCTCGACTCGACCCGCACCGTCGGTCTGGTGACGCTGCCCGGCGCGTTCGTCGGCGTCCTCCTCGGCGGGGGCGACCCGCTGCAGGCCGGCGCCGCCCAGCTGCTGGTGCTGCTCGGCATCCTCGCCACCCAGTTCGTCTGCGTCGCCGTCGCCCACCGGCTCGTCGCCGCCGGGAAGATCCTCCCGGCGGACCTGCGCGACCAGCTGCACCCCTGAGAGGATCGCCGGCAGACCGCAGGAGGACCTGTCGGTCGGCTGGCTGGAGAGGGAGATCCCGGCTGGTAGGCGATCCCCGTGGCCTGCGGGTCAACTGAACGGGATCAGTGCCGATCGATGCCCTGCGGCAGCTGGTCCTCGGGCCAGTCGAGGACGCGTACGGCTGTGTCGAACGCGTAGCGGTCGGTCATGCCGCCGATCCAGGTCACTGCCGCCCGCACGGCCTCCGGCGTGCCGGGATCGGCCGCGACGTCCCACGGCATCTGGGCGGGATGGGCCCCGAAGTGCTCGACGAGCGCCTGGAGGATCTTCACCACGGCCTTCGCCTGGCCCACGGCCTCGGGCCTTGTGTAGATGCGCTCGTAGTTGAACGTCCGCAGCCCCGCGAGGGCCCGGAACACGTCGGGGTCCATGCAGACCTCACCCTGGTCGCGTACGCCGCGGATGACCGCCCGCACGAACGTGTGGAGCTGTTCTCGGCGTGTACGCCCGCACACCTGCGCGACCTCCTCCGGGAGGTCGGAGGCCTTCACGATGCCGGCATGGATGGCGTCCTCGAGGTCGTGGGCGCAGTAGGCGATGCGGTCGGCCCACGACACGATCTCGCCCTCGATGGTCATGGGGGCGGGACGCGACCACGAGTGGTTGCGGATGCCGTCCAGGGTCTCGACGCACAGGTTCAGCGGCGTGAGCACCACGTCGGCACCCCACGGCCCGTGGTCGTAGCCCTCGGGGATGAACGCGTCGAAGGCGTCCTCCGACGCGTGCCCGCCGGGGCCGTGGCCGCAGTCGTGGCCCAGCGCGATCGCGTCAGCCAGCGCGACGTTGACGCCGATGCCGCGGGCAATGGATGAGGCGACCTGGGCGACCTCGAGTGCGTGCGTCAGGCGTGTCCGCTCGTGGTCGCTGGGATGGACGACGACCTGCGTCTTGCCGGCCAGGCGCCGGAAGGCCGTCGAGTGGACGATGCGGTCGCGGTCACGCTCGAAGCAGGTGCGCTCGAGGTCGGGCTCCTCCTTGCGGGCACGGTTCCCGGCACCCCGCGCGAGCGTGGCTCCCGGGGTCAGCGTGGCCGCCTCGCGCTCCTCGCGCTCCTCCCGCCCGAGCACCTGGCCGAGGCGTACAGAGGTGTGGGAGTCGCGGTGGGCGCGGACCGCGTCCCCAGTCCGGGCGTGACCGGACGTGGTGGTGGCCCACTGCTGGGCACGGGGCAGCAGGGCGTCGAACTGGTCGGGCACGGTGCCCACACTAGGCGGTGCCGGGCCGAGCGTGCATCAGCCGCCGGAGGCGTCGCTCTCGGCGGCCGACAGGTCGCTGTCGAGGCCGCACGTGTCGTCGAGCCAGCCCTCGGGCATCACGATCCTGTGGCGCGGCGAGCCCTGTCGGCCGCGGGGGCGGCCGAGCTCGCGCACGGGGTAGGGCTGATCGGCGTCGAGCTGGGCGAGCCAGCCGTCGAGCTCGTCGAGGCTCGAGACCATCGCCAGACCACGGCGCAGGTCGCCGCCGACGGGGAAACCCTTGAAGTACCAGGCCATGTGCTTGCGCAGGTCGGTCAGCCCGCGCTGCTCCCCCATGACCCCGGCCAGCAGCTCGCCGTGGCGGCGCACGATCGCGGCCACCTCGCCGAGCGTGGGCAGGGCGCGCGCGTCCGAGCCGGCGAAGCGGTCGGCCAGGTCGCGGAACAGCCAGGGCCGACCGAGGCAGCCGCGGCCGACGACGACGCCCCCGCAGCCGGTGTGCTCGACCATGCGTACTGCGTCCTCGGCCTCCCAGATGTCGCCGTTGCCCAGTACGGGGATGTCGACGGCCTCGACCAGCTCGGCGATGGAGTCCCAGTCGGCGTGGCCCGCGTACGCCTGCTCGACCGTGCGCCCGTGCAACGCGATCGCCGCGCAGCCAGACTCTTGGGCGATGCGGCCGGCGTCGAGGAACGTGAGGTGGTCGGCGTCGATGCCCTTTCGGGTCTTCATGGTGACCGGGACGCCGTAGCGGTCGCCGGCCTTCACCGTGGCCTCCAGGATCGCTCGGAGCCGATCGCGCTTCCACGGGAGGACGCCGCCACCGCCCTTGCGGGTCACCTTCGGAACGGGACAGCCGAAGTTCAGGTCGACGTGGGCCACGCCGAACTCGTTGCACAGGATCTCGGTGGCCTCGCCCATGACCTTCGGGTCGACGCCGTAGAGCTGTACGCTGCGTACGGTCTCGCCCGGGTCGAAGGCCAGCATGGCCAACGACTTGTGGTCGCGCTCGACCAGTCCGCGGGAGGTGATCATCTCACACACGTACAGCCCGGCCCCCTGCTCGCGGCAGAGCTGGCGGTAGGCGGCGTTGGTCACGCCGGCCATCGGAGCGAGAACCACCGGGGTGTCGACGACGACCGCGTCGGGCCGCGAGGGCGCGGACAGTCGCAGCGGCGGCGTCAGCATGGTGGAGGTCGTCGGGAGCACCGGACGAGTGTACGCGCAACCCCCGCGCGGGTTAACTGCTCGCATCCTTTGTCGACACATTGTTGAACAATCCGGTCATCTCTTGTTTGTTCACGAGAAACCTCCGCCTCCCCTTCCGTTCGGCAGGGAGGGACATGCTCACAGGGTGAGCACGGGAGTTTCCACCCGGCGGCGCCGGTCAGGTGGCCCCCGCATCGACCTGCGCGAGGCGCTGCTGGCGGTCGCCCTGCTGGCCCCCAACCTGCTACTCCTGACACTGTTCACCTATCGCCCGCTGATCGACAACATCCGGCTGTCGTTCTTCGACTGGAACATCTCCTCGGCGTACGCCACGCCCATCGGCATCGAGAACTACGTGGAGTGGGCCTCCCGACCCGACACGTGGCAGGTCGTCGGCAACACCGCGATCTTCACCCTCGCGACCGTCGCCGGCTCCATGGCTCTGGGACTGGCCCTGGCGATGCTGCTCGACCAGAAGCTCATAGGTCGCTCGGCCGTCCGTTCGCTGGTCTTCGCCCCGTTCGTCATCTCGGGCGCGGCGATCGGCGTCGCCTTCCAGTTCGTCTTCGACCCGTCCTTCGGCCTCGTCCAGGACATCCTCGGCCGGCTGGGCCAGAAGGCTCCGGACTTCTACCAGAACAGTTCGTGGGCCCTGTTCATGGTGACCGCGACCTACATCTGGAAGAACGTCGGCTACGTGTTCGTCATCTACCTCGCCGCGCTGCAGGGCCGCCGGGCCGAGCTCGACGAGGCCGCCGAGATCGACGGAACCTCCGCCGTACGCCGCTTCTTCCGCGTCACGCTGCCCCAGCTGAGACCCACGACGTTCTTCCTGTCGGTCACGGTGCTGCTCAACTCGGTCCAGGTCTTCGACATCATCAACGTGATGACCCGTGGCGGCCCCTTCGGCACCGGCACGACGACGATGGTCTATCAGGTTTATCAGGAGACCTTCGTCAACACCCGCGCCGGCTACGGCGCCACGGTCGCGACGATCATGTTCCTCGTCCTGCTGGTCATCACACTCGTGCAGGTCCGCCTGCAGGACAGGGAGTCGTGACATGAACGATCGCGGAGCCCTCGGCAAGGCCCTGGGCTACCTGGGCATGCTCGTCACCATCGCGATGGTGGTGGTGCCGCTCTACTTCATCGTCATCACGAGCCTCAAGCGCCGCGAGGACATCTACACCCACCCCGTCACCTGGTTCCCCGACCCGGTGACGTGGGAGAACTACTCCACGGTGTTCACCGAGGTGCCGTTCACCTCCTACCTGATGAACTCGCTCATCATCACGCTCACCCTCACCGCGGCCAAGGTGGTGCTCGGCGTCATGTCGGCGTACGCGCTGTCGTTCCTGCGTTTCCCCGGCCGGACCGTGGTCTTCATCGTCATCATCTCGGCGCTGATGGTGCCCAACCAGATCACCGTGATCTCCAACTACGCGCTGGTCTCCCAGCTCGGCTGGCGCAACACGTTCGTCGGCATCATCATCCCGCTGGCCGGCGTCGCGTTCGGCACCTTCCTGATGCGCAACCACTTCCTGTCGCTGCCCCACGAGGTCATCGAGGCCGCCCGCATGGATGGCGCCGGACCGATGAAGATGCTGTTCCGGGTCGTGCTGCCCATGTCGTGGCCCACGCTCATCGCCTTCACGCTCATCACGCTCGTCAACGAATGGAACGAGTACCTCTGGCCGTTCCTGATGTCGAACGACGAGAAGGTCGCGCCGCTGCCGGTCGGCCTGACCCTGCTGAAGAACAACGAGGGCCTCACCAACTGGGGCCCCGTCATGGCGGGCACCGTCCTGACCATGCTGCCGATCCTGATCGTGTTCCTGCTGCTGCAGCGACACATGATCAAGGGCCTCACCTCCGGTGCGGTCAAGGGCTGACCGCGCCGGAGAGCCACACATCCCTGACCGAAGTCCCCACGAACCCGAAGTCCCCACGAACCCGAAGTCCCCACGAACCCGAGACCAGGAGCATCACACATGAAGATCGACCGCAGGCACTTCCTCACCCTCGCCGGTGGCGCCGTGACCGCCGCCACCGTCACCGCGTGCGCCGGCACGGGTGGCTCGCCCGCCCCCGCCCAGAAGGGTGAGGCCGGCGTCATCAAGTTCTGGTCCAACCACCCCGGCAAGTCCAAGGACCTCGAGCAGAAGCTCATCGACGCCTTCGTCGCCGCGAACCCCGGCACGAAGGTCGAGCTCGTCGACGGCGGCGCCAACTACGAAGAGTTGGCCCAGAAGTTCAACGCCGCGCTGACCGGCGGCGACCTGCCCGACGTGATCGTCGCCTCCGACGTCACCTGGTTCAACTTCGCCCTCAACAAGGCCATCACCCCGCTCGACGACCTGTGGAAGTCGGAGGGCATCAAGTCCGACGACTACGTCGACACGCTGCGTGACGACTACCTGTTCAACGGCAAGCACTACGCCATGCCGTACTCCCGCTCCACGTGCCTCATGTACTACAACAAGGACATGTGGGCGAAGGCCGGCCTCGGCGACCAGGGCCCGAAGACGTGGCAGGAGTTCGACCAGTTCGCGGCCAAGCTGCAGGCCGCCGAGCCGAACGTCGCCCCGCTCGGCATCCCAGACGGCTCGAACTACCTTGACTGGTACTTCCAGGGCATGATCTGGACCTTCGGCGGCAAGTACTCCGACAAATGGGACATGAGGTTCACCACGCCCGAGTCGATCGAGGCGGGCAAGTTCCTGCAGTCGATGACGCAGGCCAAGAAGATCAAGATCTCCAAGGACTCCGTCAACGAGTTCGCCACAGGCCTCAACGCCGCGCTGCTCGAGTCGACCGGTTCGCTCGGCGGCCTGAAGAAGACAGCCAAGGTCAACTTCGGCACCGCATACCTCCCCGGCCCGAAGCCCGGCTGCCCCACCGGCGGCGCCGGCCTGGCGATCCCGGCGAACATCTCCGACGAGCGCAAGAAGCTCGCCGTGAAGTTCATCGAGTTCATGACCAACCCGGCCAACACCTCGACCTTCACGCAGGCCACGGGCTACATGCCGGTCCGCAAGTCGGCGCTGGAGGACCCCTCGGAGAAGAAGTACCTCGATTCCGAGCCGCGCGCCATGACGGCCATCAAGCAGCTCGCCGAGAACACGGCCCCGCAGGACTACGCACGGGTGTTCGTCCAGGGCGGCGGCAAGCGCATCGGTGAGGGCCTCGACAAGATCACCACGGGTGGCCAGGACGTCGCCGCGGTCTTCAAGGCCCTGGCCGACGAGACCCAGAAGATCATCGAGCGCGACATCAAGCCCAAGCTCTGACCCAGCACCACCACCGGGTACGCCGGCTCCGCTGGGGCCGGCGTACCCCCACCACCGAGCAGAAGGAGCGCCATGGCGTCAGTGACCTTCGACGGCGCGACCCGTCGTTTCGACCAGCAGTCCCGTCCCGCGGTCGACTCGCTCGACCTCGAGATCGCCGACGGGGAGTTCCTCGTCCTCGTCGGCCCGTCGGGCTGTGGCAAGTCGACGAGCCTGCGCATGCTCGCTGGCCTCGAACCCACCGACGAGGGACGCATCGTCATCGGCGACCGCGACGTCACCGGCGTACGCCCCCGCGACCGCGACGTCGCCATGGTCTTCCAGAGCTACGCGCTCTACCCGAACATGACCGCCCGCCAGAACATGGCGTTCGCCCTCGAGAACCAGCGTTTGAAGAAGGCCGAGATCGGCGAGCGCGTCGAGGAGGCCTCGAAGATCCTCCAGCTCGACGACCTGCTCGACCGCAAGCCCGCGAAAATGTCCGGCGGCCAGCGCCAGCGCGTCGCGATGGGGCGTGCCATCGTGCGCCAGCCCGCCGTGTTCTGCATGGACGAGCCGCTGTCGAACCTCGACGCCAAGCTGCGCGTCTCGACGCGCTCCGAGATCGCCGCGCTCCAGCGCCGGCTGGGCACCACCACCGTCTACGTCACCCACGACCAGACCGAGGCCATGACGATGGGTGACCGCGTCGCCGTGCTGCTCGACGGCCAGCTGCAGCAGGTGGCCTCCCCCGACACCCTCTACGACCGTCCCGCGAACACGTTCGTCGCCGGCTTCATCGGTTCGCCGGCGATCACACTGATCGACGACGTCCCCGTCTCCGGGGGATACGCCAGCTTCGGCCACCGCGGCCACGCGCTCCAGCTGCCCGGCCGCGTCGAGGGTGGCCGCGTCACCGTCGGCGTACGTCCTGAGTCGTGGCAGCTCACGCCGGCCGAGGACCCCGAGGCACTCGAGCTGAAGGTCGACCTCGTCGAGTCGCTGGGCGCCGAGGTCTTCGCGTACGCCACCCCGCTGCACTCGCAGGACGGCGTGACGGTGCGTGCCGACCGCGTGACCATCCGCCTCGACAAGAGGCACAAGCCGGAGATCGACGACGTGCTGCACGTCAAGCCGGTCCACGGCGAGGTCCACTTCTTCGACGCCACCACGGGCGCGAACATCGCCCTCTGACGCCCAGGCGTACTGGGTGTACTCGGCCTCAGGCTCGAGCACGACACCACCGAACAACGACACACCTCTCTCGGCGGCCAGCCCCCGATCACCTTGGCGGCGTGGGCGGCGGGTCATCCCTTCACGTCAACCACCCAAATGTCATGAACGTCCCTGTTACCGACACCTAGGTCGCCCGGTCGGCGCGGAGCCACGGGCCCAGCAGCCGCGTCGACAGCGGCAACAGGAAATAGGTCATCAGGGGCGTCATGATGCAGATCGACACGAGCACGCGTGCCCAGATCGGCCACGTCGGCACGAGCCAGGACAGCAGGTAGTTCATCACCAGCGACAGAGGCAGGAACGGCAGGAAGATCGACACCGACTGCTTCCAGCGCGGCGGGGCGGGCGTCATCGCCTCGCGGACGACGACCGACGACGGCTCGTCGAACCAGCCCTCGATGCCGGTGCGGTGCTCGCGGTGGGCGTCCTCGATGTAGGGCGTGGCCATCTCGAGCCAGTGGGCGCGCTGGTCGGACTGCTCCCACGTGGCCAGCGACGCCTCGTCGGCGAAGCGGTAGACCATGTGCCACATGGTGGAGTCGGGGCGCGTACGCATCCAGCCGGAGCCGAGATAGCCGGGGAACGCGCGGGCGAGCTCCTGGCCGGCGCGGGCCCAGGCGTTCGCGTACTCGGAGCGGTCGAGCGGAACCTCGCGGGCGATGGAGACGGTGATGGGATCGGACACGGCCGTCGAGGTTATCCCTCGACGGCCGTCCCGGTCATCTCGAAGTCGTTCAGCAGCCGATGAGGCGCTGCGCGAGGTAACCCTCGACCTGGTCGAGCGCCACGCGCTCCTGGCCCATCGTGTCGCGGTCGCGGACGGTCACCGCGTCGTCCTCGAGCGTGTCGAAGTCGACGGTGATGCAGAACGGCGTGCCGATCTCGTCCTGGCGACGGTAGCGGCGGCCGATGGCCTGCGCGTCGTCGAAGTCGACGTTCCAGGTCTTGCGCAGCCGGGCGGCGAGATCCCTCGCCTTGGGCGAGAGCTGCTCGTTGCGCGACAGCGGCAGCACGGCGGCCTTCACCGGGGCGAGGCGGTGGTCGAGCTTGAGGACCGTACGCATGTCGGTGCCGCCCTTGGCGTTGGGCACCTCCTCCTCGGCGTACGCGTCGACCATGAAGGCCATCAGCGAGCGCGTGAGGCCGGCCGCGGGCTCGATCACGAACGGCGTCCAGCGCTCACCGGCCTGCTGGTCGAAGTACTGCAACTGCTTCTCCTTGCCGGAGTGCTCGCCGTGCGTGCGCAGGTCGAAGTCGGTGCGGTTGGCGATGCCCTCGAGCTCGCCCCACTCCGAGCCCTGGAACTGGAAACGGTACTCGATGTCGACGGTGCGCTTCGAGTAGTGCGACAGCTTCTCCTGCGGGTGCTCGTAGTGGCGCAGGTTGTCGCGCTCGATGCCGAGGTCGACGTACCAGTCGGTGCGGGCGTCGATCCAGTACTGGTGCCAGCCCTCGTCGGTGCCGGGCTTGACGAAGAACTCCATCTCCATCTGCTCGAACTCGCGGGTGCGGAAGATGAAGTTGCCGGGCGTGATCTCGTTGCGGAAGGACTTGCCGATCTGGCCGATGCCGAACGGCGGCTTCATGCGGGCCGAGGTCATGACGTTGGCGAAGTTCACGAAGATGCCCTGGGCCGTCTCGGGGCGCAGGTAGTGCAGGCCCGACTCGTCCTCGACCGGGCCGAGGTAGGTCTTCAGCAGGCCGTTGAACTGGCGCGGCTCGCTCCACTGCTCCTTGGCGCCGCAGTTGGCGCAGGCGATGAGGTTCAGGTCGACCGAGTCGGGATCGGTGATGCCCTTCTTCTCCGCGTACTCCTCCTGGAGGTGGTCCTCGCGGAAGCGCTTGTGGCACGACTTGCACTCGACCAGCGGGTCGACGAACGCCTTGATGTGGCCCGAGGCCTCCCAGACCTTCGGCGGCAGGATGACCGAGGAGTCGAGGCCGACGATGTCGTCGCGCGAGGTGACCATGGTGCGCCACCACTGGCGCTTGATGTTCTCCTTCAGCTCGACACCGTAGGGGCCGTAGTCCCAGGCCGACCGCGTACCGCCGTAGATCTCTCCGCACGGGAACACGAACCCGCGCTCCTTGCAGAGGGTGATGACTTTGTCGAGCTTCGACTGGGGGGCCATGGTTCTCCTCGTGATCGTGGGCGTACGCCGGGGCGTCGCCCCACGGGCACCCGGCTGGCGCCCGCGTGGTCAGGGGGAAGGCTATCGGACGCGCGGCAGGTTCTCCCCCACCTCGGCGGGATCGTCGTACGCCGACGGCTCGTCGATCGAGCGCGAGAGGAACGGCACGAGCGTCATCTTCGACTCGTAGCCGCCCAGCGCCCGACGATAGGCCCCCACGTTGTCCCAGTGGGTGACGAGCGCCCACAGCTCAGGGTCGTCGAGGTTGCGAACGTGGTCGAGCGACTTCAGTCCGGGCTTGGTGCGCAGCAGCTCGAGGGCAGGCGCGGCCGAGGCCTCGTAGGCCAAGGCCTGAGACTCCGGCACACGGAAACGGTTCACGACGATCATGGGCGAAGACTACGAGACCGCGTCTCCGACAAGACGTTAATGAACTTGACTTTCATCTACAGGGGGCGTACCAATGTCTGTCATGCGACAGATCCCGCGCGCGCTCGGCGCAGCCCTCACGGTCCCGGCACTCCTCCTCGCTTCGGCCTGTGGGGGCAGCGGAACGCAACCCGGCGGCGGCACCCAGCCTGGTCAGCTGAAGGTCGTCACCGCCTTCTACCCCCTGCAGTACGCCGCCGAGCGTGTCGCGGGGTCTGACGCGAAGATCGAGAACCTGACCCAGCCCGGCGCCGAGGCCCATGACCTCGAGCTCTCGCCCAAGCAGATCGCCGCCCTCAGCGATGCCGACGTGGTCGTGTACCTCAAGGGCTTCCAGCCGGCGGTCGACAAGGCGATCGAGCAGGCGAAGCCGAAGAAGGTCGTCGACATGGCGTCGGTGGTCAAGATGCACCCGACCACGAAGTCCGGAGAGCACGACCACGAGCACGGGGACGAGCACGGCGAGGATGAGACGGCGACCCCGGGCGCCACCGACGAGCACGGGGGTGAGGAGCACGAGGAGCACGACCACGGCGGCGTCGACCCGCACGCCTGGCTCGACCCGAACAACATGGGCCAGCTGACCCACGCCGTCGGCGCGGCGTTCGGCGAGGCCCGCCCCGAGAAGAGGGACGCGTTCACCCAGAACGCCGAGGCGGCCGAGAAAGACCTGAAGTCCCTCGACGACTCGTTCAAGGCGGCCCTCAAGAACTGCAAGCGCCGCGAGTTCGTGACCTCCCACCAGGCGTTCGGCTACCTGGCCGAGGCATACGGCCTGAAGCAGATCGGCATCCGCGGGCTGAGCCCCGACGAGGAGCCGTCGCCCGCCCGCATCGCCGAGGTCCAGAAGCTCGCCAAGGAGCACGGCGTGACCACGATCTTCTACGAGCAGCTGGTCTCCCCCGCCGTCTCGGAGTCGCTCGCCCGCGACCTCCAGCTCAAGACCGACGTGCTCGACCCACTCGAGGGTTTGACCGACAAGTCCAAGGGCAAGAACTATGTAGAGGTGATGCAGTCCAACCTCAAGTCGCTGCAGGCGGCCAACGAGTGCGCCTGACGCAAGCCAATCGTGAGACCCCGCCCGGGCCCGCCGCATCGTTCGACAACGTCTGCGTGAGCCTCGGCGGGGTGCTCGTGCTCTCTGGAGTGTCCACCCACGTCGGGGCGGGCGAATCCGTCGCGCTCATGGGCGCCAACGGCTCCGGCAAGTCCACGATGATCCGGGCCCTGCTCGGGCTGGTGCCCAGCCAGGGCTCGATCGAGCTCTTCGGGACCCCGCACCGACGCTTCCGCAACTGGTCGCGCGTCGGCTACGTGCCCCAGCGCTCGTCGGGCTCCCTGGCCATCGCGACCGTCCGCGAGGTCGTCGCGTCCGGCCGGCTGCCGAAGCGTACGCCGTTCCTGCCCCCGTCGGCCGCCGACCGCCGTGCCGTCGACGAGGCGCTGGAGCGTGTCGGCCTGGCCGGCCGGCGCCGAGAGGAGATGGCCAACCTGTCCGGCGGCCAGCAGCAGCGCGTGCTCATCGCCCGGGCACTGGCCGGCGAGCCCGACCTGATGATCCTCGACGAGCCCATGGCTGGCGTCGACCTCGCCACCCAGGAACAGCTCACCCAGGTGCTGTCCGGGTTGAAAGACGGCGGCCTGGCGATGCTCGTCGTGCTGCACGAGCTCGGCCCGCTGAACCGCCTCATGGACCGTGCCGTGGTCCTGCGCGACGGTCGGATCATCCACGACGGCGCTCCCCTGCGCGAGCACGAGGACGGCCACGAGCACATCGACGACCCCGACCCCCACGTCCTCCTCGACGACCCCTTCCCCCCGACCGGCAGGCAGTGATGATCGAGCTGTTGAACTACCCCTTCATGCGCAGGGCGCTGGTCGCCGCTGTGGTGACCGGACTGATGGCTCCGGCGATCGGCACCTACATCGTGCAGCGCCGACTGTCGCTCCTGGGTGACGGGCTCGGCCACGTCGCCATCGCTGGCGTGGGCCTCGCACTGATGACCGGTTCCGCCCCGACGCCCATGGCAGTCGTCACTTGCGTGATCGGTGCCGTGATCGTCGAGCTGCTGCGCCAGCACGGCAAGGCCTCGGGTGACGTCGGGCTGGCGATCCTGTTCTACGGCGGCCTCGCCTCCGGCGTCCTCATGGCCGGTGTCGCTGGACAGGGGGCGGGCGCGCTGTCGCAGTACCTGTTCGGGTCGATCACCACCGTCAGCGACTCCGATGTCGTCCTGGTCCTCGTGCTGGGCGCACTCGTGCTCGTCCCGTGCGTGGGGCTGCTGCCCCAGCTGTTCGCTATCTGCGCCGACGAGGAGTACGCCGAGGTCCTCGGCCTGCGGGTGCGCGTCTACAATCTGCTGGTGGTCGTGCTCGCCGCCGTCACCGTCACCATCGCCATGCGTACCGTCGGCCTGCTGCTCGTCAGCGCCCTCATGGTCATCCCGGTGGCCGCCGCCAACAACATCGTCCGCGGCTTCACCGCGTCGCTGTTCACTGCCATGGCTATCGGCGCACTCGTCGCCGCCGGCGGCGCAGCCGGATCGTTCTACGCCGATGCCGCGCCCGGCGGCCTGATCGTGGTGATCGCCATCGCAGTGTTCGTCGCCTCGTGGCCCATTAGTCTTCTTCGAGACAGGCGGAGGTCGGCGCTGCTGCACGCCGGCCATCCCCACATGACTGCAGCACAGACGCGTGAAGGGAGCCGTCCATGACCGGCCTCAACCTCCCCGGCGGCCAGCCGCCCCAACGGCGTACGCGCCAGCGGGCCGCGGTGGCCGCGATCATGGCCGAGCAGACCGATTTCCGGACCGCGCAGCAGATCCATGACCTGCTGCGCGCCAACGGCGACCAGATCGGCCTGACCACCGTCTACCGCACGCTTCAGAACATGGTCGAGTCCGGTGAGGTCGACGTGATCCGCACCGAGACGGAGGCCGCTTACCGCCGCTGCGCCAGCGAGGAGCACCACCACCACCTCGTGTGCCGACAGTGCGGTCACACCGTGGAGATCTCCGGCCCAGCCGTCGAGAATTGGGCCCACAAGATCGCCGAGGAGAACGGCTTCCGCGACGTCGGCCACGAGCTCGAGATCTTCGGCACCTGCAGCAACTGCTGACTCACCGCAGCCGCGCGGCGAGCTCTTGTCCCCGACGCCACAGCTCGTCGGCACGCTCCCTGAGCTCGCCCGCACGACGTGCCAGCTCGGCCAGCTCGTCCTCCTGACGGTTCAGATCGCCCACGTAGCGCTGGTACAGCCCAGACTCCGAGGCGAGGTTGGCCATGTTCTGCCGGATGCGCTCCTGCGTCCCGGCGATCTCCTCACGCCGCCGCTCGGTGCCCTCCTGGCTGCGCTGGACCTCCGCCCGCTCCGCCGTCAGGTCAGCGATCTGCTCGAGAAGGTCCCGACGACGCGGGTCGATCGAGCCCGACGTGAGGCAGTGGCGCAGCACCGCCTCGTCCGCGAGCGTCGCCTGGGTGTCGGAGTGCCTGACCCGGCGTACACCCACGCGCAGCCGCGCCTCCTCCCGCGCCGCCGCGCGGGCCTGGACCGGCAGAGTCGCCTCGTCGTCGCCCTGCACGTACGGGTCGCGGCCCGCCAGCAGGACGCCGAGGCGCCAGTGCTCGCCCACCTGCTGGGGGGCCGGTCCCTCGACGACGACCTTCGTCCCCGGAAGCTGACGCAGCACGACCATCACGAGCCGGTCGCCAGCCGCCGTCGACGACAGCGTCAGCCCGACCGGGTCGGTCTGCGTGGTCGTCGTGCGCAGGAGCCCGTTCACGACCGAGGTCTCGACCTCGTGCTCGGCCGGCGACGTCGCGTGGTGGACCTTCACCGCCAGGTCGCGCGCGTACGTGATGATCTGGTCGCCGCCGGGCAGCAGGTCGTCCAGCTGGGCCGTGCCCGCGTACGATCCCCCGTCCAGCACGGTCACCGGTCCCGACGTCAGCTGGAGGTCTGAGTCGTTGCGCAGGAGCAGGCCGCGCATCGGGTGCTCGGAGTCGACGTCACAGTCGTAGACCGACAGGCGGCTCATGGGCAGGCGGTGCTGGATGATCGGCAGCATCGCCGACGAGTGGCGCGGGATGGTGACCGGCTCACGGACCGTGTAAGCCACGTCGAGCCCGACCTCGGCGGTGTCGACCTCGGGCTCGACGGTGTGCGCCTCGGCCGCCATCCACTTCCCAGCGGCGCGCATGGCCGCCCGCGGGGCGGCCGCCGGAGCGGCCCCCACCTCAAAGTTCGGCACGTCGAGGTAGTCATAGCTGCTCGGCACGACGCTGCGGGTGACGGCTGGGTCGACCCGGGGACGGTCGACGTGGCGCGGCGTGGCCAGGTTGGTGACGAAGCTCATCGGGTGGCCGGCGACCACGGAGACGGTCACATCGGCGAGGTCCATGCTGGTCGGGTTGTCGACGATGGCCCAGCCCTGCAGGTCGGCGTACCCGTCGTCGCCAAGCGTGAGGCGGTAGGCGGTCTTCCACACTGGCATCGGACGGACGTACGCGAGTTCGACCTCGCGCTCGCCGTCGCCGCGCAGGCGAACGGTCACCTCGCGCTCCTCCGTGCGGCGGTGACCCGCGATGGCCGTGAGCGCCGCCTCCAGGTCGGCGGCGACGCGCTCGTCGGTGAAGCGCAGCGACCGGATCTCGCCCAGCTCGATGCGGCGCAGCCCGTCGGCGGAGTTGAGGACGAGGTGGGAGCGCTCGGGCCCGCGCGGGTCGGCGATGGTGTCGACCGCAAGGATCCGGCCGGTGACGTCCTCGCTGGTGCGTACGCGGACCTCCTCACCGCGGGCCTGGCGCAGGACGGCGACGAGCGAATCGGACTGGGACAGGTCGAGCGAATAACTGGCGAGCACGCGCGACAGCGGATCCTCCGCCGGGAACCCGACCGTCGGCGCCGCACCACCCGGATCGGCCACGACGACGCTCTGGAGCAGGTCGTCTATCGCCTCCGGCGCAACCGACAGCCTCATCTCCTCGTCGCCGCTCACGGTGCCGCGATGGATGAAGTAGCCGACACCGTTTCGTTGGACGACCACCTCCCGGACCGACAGGGTGTGCGAGTCGTGGTTCTGCTGCTCGGGCGCCATGACGCCATCGTCGCACCGGGGAGGTCCGTACCAGCGTGGCGGTGCAGTCCCTGTTCGAGGCGCACGCCGACGCCGACCCCGCCCCGCACCGCCAGAGGAGACCACCATGTTCCTGCAGATCGACGACCTGATGCCGAGGCCGGCCCACGGGGGACCTGCCTGCCTTCACGCCGCCGAGTGATGACGACGATCCTCGGCGGACGCGTCACGGGCCTCCCGATCGGCCCGCACCGCAACGTGGAGCTCGGTCAGCCGACGGTGTGAGGCTACCGGTCCGGCCTGCTCGATCCCGCGTCCGGCGGCATCTGGGGCGAGCGGCGGCACCGCCTGTTCGACGACGTGCGGGGAATCGGGCTCGAGACCGTAGTCACGAGGGACGTCTTTGACACCGCGCCCGACAACGTGACACTTGTCGCCGCGCCACGGCCCTGTGTTCCCTCGCTCGAGGGGTACGAGTGCTGACGGCGTCCCCGGCGGAGCCGCTCAACGCTCCAGGTGGGCCATCGAGCGCAGGCCGCGCTCCAGGTGCCACTGCGTGAACGCCGACACCAGGCCCGAGCCCTCGTGGACCACTGCGGCTTCGACGTCGCGGGTAGCGGGCCAGTCACCGGTCAGGAGCGCAGCCAGGTAGGCCAGCGTCTCGGGGCGCGGGAAGACCGATCCACTGGGGCGGCAGGTCGAGCAGACCACGCCTCCGGCGGCCGGGTTGAACCAGCGGTGGGGACCCTCCACCCCGCAGCGCGCGCAGTCGGTGAACGTCGGCGCGTAGCCCGCGGTGGCCAAGGAGCGCAGCAGGTAGGAGTCGAGGATCGTCGCCGTCGCGCGCGGACCATCGCTCGTGCCCTCGTTGAGGACGCGCAGCGCGCCCACGAGCAGGCGGTACTGCTGGACGGCGGGCTCGTTCTCCTCCGCCACCAGTCGGTCGGCGGTCTCGAGCATCACCTGACCGGCGGTGTAGCGGCCGAAGTCGTGGGCCAGCGGTTCCCCGTACGCGCGGATCGACTCGACCTGCGCGACGATCTCGAGGCTCCGGCCGCTGGCGAGCTGGATGTCCACGTGGCTGAACGGTTCGAGGCGGGCGCCGAACTTCGACGAGGTGCGGCGTACGCCACGGGCCGCCGCGCGGAGCTTGCCGTGCCGGTGCGAGAGCAGGGTGATGATGCGGTCCGCCTCACCCAGCTTGTGGGTGCGCAGGACCACCGCCTGGTCGCGATAGGTGGGCACCCAACGATTCTGCCTCAGCGGCGGGACGTCGCACCGAGGACGCGCTGGGCGACGGTCCACGTGCCGGTGACGGCGAGGACCAGCAGGGCGGTCTCGAGCGCGTACGGCACGCCCGCGCCGTTCAGCGCCGCGCCACCCAAGGCGATCACGAGACGGTCGGTGCGGGTGACCAGCCCCCTGGCGGCCGGCAGGTCGAGCGCCTCGGCGCGGGCCCGGGCGTACGAGGTCACCTGACCGGCGACGAGCGCCCAAACCGCGACGCCCACCCATCCCCGGGGGCCGGTGCCCGCGAGGAAGACCGCCAGACCGCCCAGGACGGCGCCGTCGGCGACGCGATCGAGGGTCGAGTCGAGGAACGCACCCTCGGGCGAGGTGCGGCCCGTACGGCGCGCGACCTCGCCGTCGAGCATGTCGAGCGGTGCGACGAGCGCGACCGCGATGGCGCCCTGCCACAGCCAGCCCTGCGGGAAGCACACGACCGACACGACCACCACCCAGACCGTCCCGCACCAGGTCAGCACATCGGGGCGTACGCCGGTGCGGGCCAGCGCCGCGCCCAGCGGGACGACGACCGGGTCGGCCATCCCACGGACCCGATCCAACGCCATGGGTCCGACCTTACGGCAGCGGGACCGACAGGATGCGGTCGTCGCCAGGGCGTGGTTCGCCGCGGAATGTGTTGCTGGTGACGACCCACAGGCGCCCGTCCGAGGACGCGCTCACATGACGGATGCGCCCGTGCCCCTGCAGGACCGCTCGCTGCTCGCCCGTCGCGAGGTCGACCCGCCACACCTTCTCGCCGCGCAGGGCGGCGACGTAGGCGATGTCACCGACGATCGCCATCCCGCTGGGGGACGCGTCCTCGGGCGTCCAGACCTTGACGGGGTTGACGTAGCGGGCGTCGTCGGCCATCCCCTCGACCACGGGCCAGCCGTAGTTCTGCCCCGGTCTGATCTCGTTCAGCTCGTCCCACGTGTTCTGGCCGAACTCGGTGGCGTACAGTTTGTCGCCGCGCCACGCGAGGCCCTGGACGTTGCGGTGGCCCATCGACCAGACGCGGTCCCCGCGGGGGTTGCCCGGCGATGGAGCGCCGTCGGCGGTGACGCGCAGGATCTTGCCCGCCGGGTCGGCCGGGTCCTGCGATCGCGGTTTGTCGCCCGCCTCCCCCGTCGCCACGTAGAGCTGGCCGTCCGGTCCGAACGCGATGCGGCCGCCGTTGTGGGTGGGCCCCTTCGCCAGTCCGTCAACGATCACACGGTCGGGCACCAGATGGCCCCCGTCGAGCCGCAGCCGGACCACGCGGTTGTCCGTGGCGCTGGTGTGGTGCACGTAGACCAAGTGGTCCTCGGCGAATGCCGGTGAGACCGCGATGCCGTGCAGGCCGCCCTCCCCCTCGGTCTGGACCCCCGGCACCGTGCCGACGTCGGTCGTCCTGCCGTTCGCGATCTGGAGCACGCGTCCGCTGTCGCGCAGCGTCACGAGCGCCGACCCGTCCGGAAGGAGGGCCACTCCCCAGGGGACCTGAAGGTCGCGGGCGATCTCCACCGGCTCATCGGCCGTGGGCTCCTTCGACGCTGCGGTCGCCGACGGAGGCCGTCCCGGGGCCGAGGGGGTCGCCGCCGGGCCTGTGGTGGTCACCGGGCCCGCGGTGGTCGCCGCCGGTGACGACGAACCGCGCTCTGGCGCGGTCGTGCACGCGGCGAGCAGCACCGCGCCTGCAAGGGTCGCGGACAGCAGGAGACGTGGTGCCGACATGTCTCCATCATCGCAAGGTCCCTGGGCCTGGCGCTGACCGGTCCGCTCTCCAAGCGAGCTCTCTCACGCCCCCTCTGTTCTCCGATCGAGCGCCAGCGAGACGAGGAGCGTGCCGAATCATCCAAGAGTTGGTGCCACTCGCCCAGAATCAGATGGTTCGGGGCAGCTTTTCGCTGATTTGGCACGGGCTCCTCGTCTCGGCCGTGACCGGCCTCGCGGAGCGGGGATGCGGTGGCCTCCCCCGGGGAACGGCGACGAGGGGCGCGCTCGAAGGGCGGGAGATCCACGACGGCTAGGCTGGGTGGGTGAGCAAGCGCAGCACGCCCCGCCCACCCAAGCGCGGGCCAGTCCCCGAGCCCAGCGGCGCCCGGCCGCCGCAGATCCCGGCCGACGTCCTGCCCAAGCACGTGGCGATCGTCATGGACGGTAACGGCCGCTGGGCGAAGCAGCGCGGGCTGAAGCGCACCGAGGGCCACGCCCGCGGCGAGGACGCACTCTTCGACGTCATCGAGGGTGCCATCGAGGTCGGTGTGAAATACCTGTCCGTCTACGCGTTCTCGACCGAGAACTGGAAGCGATCGCCCGACGAGGTGCGCTGGCTCATGGGCTTCAACCGCGACGTCATCCACCGCCGCCGCGACCAGCTCGACGCGATGGGCGTAAAGATCCGGTGGGCGGGACGCCGCCCGAAGCTGTGGGGCTCGGTCATCCGCGAGCTGGAGGAGGCCGAGGAGCAGTCGAAGGACAACGACGTGCTCACATTGCAGTTCTGCGTGAACTACGGCGGCCGCGCCGAGATCGTCGACGCCGTCCGCGAGATCGGTCGGCTGGCTGCGGAGGGGAAGATCGACCCGACCCGCATGACCGAGGACCGTTTCCGCCAGTTCCTGGACGAGCCCGAGATCCCCGACGTCGACCTGTTCGTCCGCAGCTCGGGTGAGCAGCGCACTTCGAATTTCCTGCTGTGGCAGTCGGCATACGCGGAGATGGTGTTCCTCGACACGTTGTGGCCTGACTTCGACCGTCGCGACCTGTGGCGCGCGATCGAGACATACGCCCACCGTGACCGCCGCTTCGGCGGCGCGCTCCCCAACGAGGTGCCCGAGACGCACGGACGCTCTGGACATCTGTCCTGAGCGTCTCATGAGAGTTCCGACCAGACTGTCGGGATCTGTCGACAGGTGCCGGGCGCATACGTAACGTGAGCCCATGGAGAACGATCAACCCACCCCTGAGCCGTCACGCTCCGTCCTTCGCAAGAAGGATGTCGAGACCGTCATCCACCAGAACGACCAAGACCCGACCGAGGAGGGCGGCGGCGCCAAGCTGCAGAAGCGTCTGGGCGCTCTCGACCTCATGGGCGTGGGCATCGGCATGGTCATCGGCACCGGCATCTTCACGCTGACCGGCGTCCAGGCGAAGTACAACGCCGGTCCCGCCGTCGTCATCGCCTTCCTCGTCGCCGGGGTCGTCAGCCTCTTGGCCGCCCTCTGCTACTCCGAACTGGCGTCGTCGGTCCCGACCGCGGGCAGCGCCTACACCTACGCGTACACGACGATGGGTGAGATCTTCGCGTGGATCATCGCCTGGGACCTCGTCCTCGAGTTCGCGCTGGGCGCCTCGGTGGTGGCGCGCGGCTGGTCGGGCTACCTGGGCTCGATGCTGGGCCTGCCGACGCAGTGGTTCGGCGAGAAGTCGACCGTCAACATCGGCGCCGTCATCATCACGCTGGTGCTGGGCCTCATCGCCGCACGCGGCATCAAGGAGTCGAAGTTCGTCACGAACGCCCTGGTCGTCGTCAAGGTGTCGGTCTGCGTGTTCGTCGTCGCCCTCGGCGCATTCTTCGTCAAGACCCAGAACTGGGTGCCGTTCGTGCCGCCGTCGGCGCCCTCCGACCCGAGCCAGTCCAAGGGCGGGCTGCGCGAGCCGCTGTGGCAGTTCGTGACGCAGGCCGAGCCCACCGCGTTCGGCGTCCCCGGCATCCTCATGGCCACGGCCGTGGTCTTCTTCGCCTACAGCGGTTTCGAGGTCGTCGCCAACATGGGCGAGGAGGCGAAGAACCCGGCGAAGGACATGCCGAAGGGCATCATCGGCACGCTGCTGATCTGCACCCTGCTCTACATGGCAGTCTGCCTCGTCGTGACCGGCATGGTCCACTACACCGACCTCGACGAGGGCGCCCCCATCGCCGAGGCCTTCAAGGCCGTGGGCCAGGGATGGGCCGGCATCCTCATCTCGATCGCCGCGCTGTGCGGCCTGACGTCGGTCATCCTCATCGACATCATCGCCATGGGCCGCATCATGTTCGCCATGTCGCGCGACGGCCTGCTGCCGCCGTCGGTCGGCCACGTCAACCCGAAGACGAACACCCCGACGCGCGTGACCTGGGCGACGACGATCGCCGTCGCCACGCTGAGCGCGCTGGTCCCGCTGAAGGACCTTGCCGACATGGTGTCGATCGGCACGCTGTTCGCGTTCTTCATCGTGTCGCTCGCGGTCATCGTGCTGCGCCGCACCCGCCCCGACATGGAGCGTCCCTTCCGCGTCCCGCTGGCCCCGTTCGTGCCTGCAGTCTCCGCGCTGGCGTGCGCGGCGCTGATGGCGAGCCTCGGCGTCGACACGTGGATCCGGTTCGTGGTCTGGATGGCACTGGGCCTGTTCATCTACTTCGTCTACGGTCGACGCCACTCCCACCTGGGGCGTGGGGAGTCGGCCTCGACGTCGTCGATGGAGTAGGTCGCAGGCTCAGCGGTCGAGCCCCAGGCTCGCCACCACCTTGCCGGAGGCGTCCCAGACCTCGGCGCGGCCGACGGCCGCCGCCCGCAGCATGGACACGTGCGGCGGCCGGGTTCCACCGGCCGCCGCACAGTCGTCCTTCCAGAGGGCCTCAGGAGGCGCGGTTCACCGCGTTCACCACGGCCTTCAGCGAGGCCGTCACGATGTTCGCGTCGATCGCGACCCCCCACACGACCTGGGCGTCCTCACCCTCACCGACCTCACACTCGACGTACGCGGCGGCCTGCGCGTCACCACCGGTCGACAGCGCGTGCTCGGTGTAGTCGAGGACGCGTACCTTTTGACCGACCGACGCCAGCGCGTCGACGAACGCCGAGACGGGGCCGTTGCCCTCGCCGTGAACGGCGGTCTCCTTGCCCCGGACCCGCAGGGTGGCATCGACGGTGTCAGTCTCACCGTTGGAGCTGGTGGCGTTGACCTTCGCGAACTCCAGCGGGCCGGTCGCCTTCAGGTATTCAGCCTCGAAGACCTCCCAGATCTTCGCCGACGGGATCTCACCGCCTTCGGAGTCGGTGTGGGCCTGGACGACGCGCGAGAACTCGATCTGCAGGCGGCGCGGCAGGTCCATGCGGTGCTCGGACTTCATGATGTAGGCCATTCCGCCCTTGCCCGACTGGGAGTTGACGCGGATCACGGCCTCGTAGGTGCGGCCGACGTCGTGCGGGTCGATCGGCAGGTAGGGCGCCTCCCAGTCGATCTCGGAGACGTCGATGCCCTGTTCCTTGGCCTTCTTCTCCAGAGCCTCCAAGCCCTTCTTGATGGCGTCCTGGTGGGAGCCGGAGAAGGCGGTGTAGACCAGGTCGCCCGCGTACGGGTGGCGCGGGTGCACGGGCAGGTTCGTGCAGTACTCGACCGTCCGGCGGATCTCGTCGATGTCGGAGAAGTCGATCTTGGGGTCGATGCCCTGGCTGAACAGGTTCATGCCCAGGGTGACCAGGTCCACGTTGCCGGTGCGCTCGCCGTGGCCGAACAGGCAGCCCTCGACGCGGTCGGCGCCGGCCATGAGGGCCAGCTCGGTGGCGGCGACGGCGGTGCCGCGGTCGTTGTGCGGGTGGAGAGACACGGCGACGTTCTCGCGGTTGCGGACGTGGCGGATGAAGTATTCGATCTGGTCGGCGTAGGTGTTCGGTGTGGACATCTCGACCGTCGCCGGCAGGTTCAGGACGATCTCGCGGCCCTCACCCGGCTGCCACACGTCCATGACCGCATTGCACACCTCGACGGCGTAGTCGGTCGGCGTCTGGGTGAAGATCTCCGGCGAGTACTGGTAGCCAAACTCCACGTCCGCCAGGTATTGCTCGGCGTACTTCATGACCATCTCGGTGCCGCGCGTCGCCAGGGCGATGCACTCGGCCTCGTCGACCTTGAACACGACGCGTCGGAACAGCTCGGCGGTCGCGTTGTACATGTGGATGTTGGCGCGGTGGGCGCCGGCCAGCGACTGGGCGGTGCGGTCGATCAGGTCCTCGCGGGCCTGGGTCAGGACGGAGATCGTCACGTCCTCGGGGACGGCCTCCTCCTCGATGAGCTGGCGGACGAAGTCGAAGTCGGTCTGGGAGGCCGAGGGGAAGCCGATCTCGATCTCCTTGTAGCCCATGCGCACCAGCATGTCGAACATGCGGCGTTTGCGGTTGGGCGTCATCGGGTCGATGAGGGCCTGGTTGCCGTCGCGCAGATCCGTCGAGAGCCAGCGCGGGGCCTCGGTGACCTTCTTCGTCGGCCAGGTGCGGTCGGGCACGTCAACGGGCTGGAAGGCCGTGTATCGGCCGAACGGCATGGGGCTGGGTTGCTGGACAGGCTTGGACTGGGGTCGCGTTCCGAAGGGGTTCATCATGTCTCCTCGCTCGTGCGGGTGGTGGGGCGGACACACCGAACTCCGCAGCGAGGGGGCCGCCCGTCAGTGGGCCTCGCTGCGGCAGTTAAGGAGGAGAGCCCCTCGGAGCACGCACGCCATGCGGACACCTTACGAGGTCGGCCACGGGCCGGACACCCCCGTCCCGCGATCCGGACCGCGGGGACGCATCCCGCCCACCGGACCGTCTCAAATATCGAAAGGATCTGTTCACAGAGCGAACGACTGCCTACGGTGTGATCCACATCATGACGCGAGACCCACGATGTGGGATGAGGGGCATCAATGACGAGCAACTCCGCGCCAGCGGGCAGCGACACCCAGATCGCCGTGGAGCTCACGGGCTGCACACGTACGTTCACGACACCCGGCGGGGGCACCTACGACGCCGTACGCGACATCACGCTGTCCGTCCCCGCCGGCCGGTTCGTGTCGATCGTCGGTCCGACGGGATCGGGCAAGTCGACCATCCTGAACATGGCGGCGGGACTCCTGAGCCCCACCGCGGGCCGCGTCCAGTCGTTCGGCACGCCGGTCCAGGGGGTCAACCGGCGAGCGGCGTACATGTTCCAGCAGGACGCCCTCCTCCCCTGGAAGACCGTGCTGGACAACGTCGCCCTCGGGCTGACCATGGCGGGTACGCCGAAGGGCGAGGCGCACGCCCGCGCCGAGGAGTGGCTGGCCCGCGTCGGCCTCAAGGGCTTCGGCAACCGCTACCCGCACCAGCTCTCCGGCGGCATGCGCAAGCGCACCGCCGTCGCGCAGGCGTGGATCGTCGACCCCGACATCCTGTTCATGGACGAGCCCTTCTCCGCGCTCGACGTGCAGACCCGCCAGATCATGGAGAACGAGCTCCTCCAGCTGTGGGGCGACTCCGGCAAGGCCGTCGTGTTCATCACCCACGACCTCGACGAGGCCATCGCCCTGTCCGACGAGGTCGTCATCCTCGGCGCGGGTCCCGGGTCCACCATCGTCGCCCGCTACGACATCAGCCTCCCCCGCCCGCGAGACCTGCTCGACATCCGCGACGACCCGGGCTTCGTCGAGATCCATCGCGAGATCTGGTCGCGACTCAAGCAGGAGGTCGAGAAGACCTACGCCAACCAGGCGAACCAGGAGTGACGATGTCCAAGACCACCACCACAACCGCGAACCCGAGCGCCGACGCCTCAAGGAAGGCGCTCGGCGACAACCCGCTCAGCGAGGTCGGCGTGGGACGGCCCCGCCGTGAGACGCCGGGCTGGCTCATGCGCGTCTACCAGCTCGCGCTGGCCGTCGTGCTACTCGTGGCCTGGGAGCTCCTCGGCCGTGCCGGGGTCATCGACGAGTTCTTCTTCCCGCTGCCCTCTGCGATCTTCGCCACGATGGGCACCTGGATCGCGTCGGGCTACATCTTCCCCCACTTGTGGGTGACGGTGCAGGAGGCCCTCCTGGCCTTCGTCATCGGCGTGGCGGCAGGTCTCTTCCTCGGCTTCCTGCTGGCCCGCGTACGCTTCCTCGAACGCCTACTGGACCCGTTCCTACAGATGTTCAACGCGCTCCCCCGCGTCGTCCTCGCGCCCATCTTCCTGCTGTGGTTCGGGCTGGGCATCTGGTCGAAGGTCGCCTTCGGCGTGACGCTGGTCTTCTTCATCGTCTTCTTCAACACCCTCGAGGGTGTCCGCAGCGTCGACCGGGTCCTCATCAACAACGCCCGCATGCTCGGCGCCAAGGAGTCCGACCTCCTCAAGCACGTGTTCATCCCGAGCGCCCTGACCTGGATCTTCTCAAGCCTCCACATCTCGGTCGGTTTCGCCATCACGGGTGCGGTCGTCGGTGAGTACCTGGGCGCCTCGGCGGGTGTCGGCTATGCGATCGCCCAGGCCCAGGGTGTCTTCGACACCAAGGGCGTCTTCGCCGGCATGTTCATCCTCATGATCGTCGTCCTCGTCGTCGACGTCCTCGTCAACCGTCTCGAGCGCTACCTGCTGCGCTGGCGTCCCACGACCCAGTCCTGAACCACCCGCACCCGTCTTCTTCCAGCGTCGAAAGGACCAACCATGAACCGGAAGAGCTTTCTCTCTTTGAGCGTCGCCGCCATCGCGGGCGCCGCACTCACTGCCTGCGGGACCCCCGCCTCGGCCCCGCCCGGCCAGGGCGGGTCCAACGGCTCCGGCTCGGGTGGCGGCAGCAAGGTGGTCATCGGCGTCGGCGGGCAGACGCTGCTCACCTACCTGCCGACGACGCTCGCCCAGCAGCTCGGCTTCTACAAGGAGGCTGGCCTCGACGTCGAGCTGCAGGACCTCCAGGGCGGCTCGAAGGCGCTCACGGCCATGATGGGCGGCTCCACGCAGGTCACCTCCGGCTACTACGAGCACACGATCCAGATGCAGGCGAAGAACCAGCAGATCAAGGCCTTCGTGGACATGGGCCGCTCGTCGGGCGTCGCCCTGGTGGTCGCCCCGAAGAACAAGGACACCATCAAGTCGATCGCCGACCTGAAGGGCAAGACGGTCGGTGTGACGGCTCCCGGGTCGTCGACCGACATGTACCTGAAGTACGCCCTCACCAAGCAGGGCCTGAGCAAGGACGCAGCCTCCGTAGCCGCCGTCGGCGCCGGCTCAGGTGCCGTCGCCGCCGTCCAGAACAACCAGGTCGACGCCGCGGTGATGCTCGAGCCCGACATCACCGTGCTCAACAAGCGCATCGGCTCCGACCTGCCGGTCATCGGCGACCTTCGTTCGCTCGACCAGGTCAAGGCCACCTACGGCGCGGACGCCTGGCCGTCGTCGTGCCTGTACGCGAAGTCGGACTGGCTCGAGAAGAATCCCGAGACCGCCAAGAAGCTGGCCCAGGCCATCGCCAAGACCCTGCAGTGGATCCAGACGCACAGCGCCCAGGAGATCGCCGACAAGATGCCGGAGGCGTACGCCGGCGGCGACAAGGCGCAGTACGCGGCCGTCATCGAGAGCCTCAAGCACACCCTCAGCACCGATGGCCGGTTCACCGAGGACGGCGCGAAGGCTGTGCTCGAGACGCAGCGCGTGGCCAACCCGGAGGTCGGTGAGAAAAAGATCGACCTCGCCCAGACCTACACCAACCAGTACCTCGGCTGAGCATGGCTGACATCGTCGCCCCGCTCGCCGGGGTACGCGTCCTCGAGCTGGGCAACTACATCGCCGCGCCCACCGCCGGCCGGCTGTTGGCCGACTTCGGCGCGGACGTCATCAAGGTCGAGCGGCCGGGGACCGGTGACGAGTTGCGGCGCTGGCGCCTCCACGGCGGGACGACCTCGTTGTTCCACCGCACGATCAACCGCAACAAGCGCTCCATCGTCATCGACCTGAAGTCCGAGGCGGGCCGCCGCACCGTGCTGGAGCTCGTCGGACAGGTCGACGCCGTGCTGGAGAACTTCCGTCCCGGAACCCTCGAGGCATGGGGTCTGGGGCCCGACGTGCTCGAGGAGGCCAACCCCGGGATCGTGCTGACTCGCGTGTCGGCGTACGGACAGACCGGGCCGCTGGCGACCCGTCCCGGGTTCGGGTCGGTGGCCGAGGCGTACGGGGGCCTGCGTGAGCTCGTGGGTGACCCCGACCGGGCCCCGGTCCGGGTCGGCGTGTCGATCGGCGACACGCTCGCGGGACTGTACGCAGCCTTCGGCACGCTGATGGCGCTCTACCAGCGCTCGGAGCTGGGGGTGGGCCGGGGTGAGCCGACCTCCGTCCCGCTCGGGCAGCGCACGGTCGACGTGGCGCTCCACGAGGCGGTCTTCTCTACGCTGGAGGCACTCGTGCCGGAGTACAGCGCGTACGGAGTCGAGCGCCACCGCATGGGTGGGCGGCTGGAGGGCATCGCCCCCACGAACTCGTACGTGTGCGGAGACGGGGCGAGCATCGTGGTCGGCGGCAACGGCGACAGCATCTTCGGCCGGCTGATGCGGCTCGTCGGCCGCCCCGACCTCGCCGACGACCCGACTCTGGGCGACAACGCCGGGCGCTGGGCGCGTCGCGACGAGCTCGACGAGGCCATCGGCGGCTGGGCGGCCGGTCGGACGGCGGCCGAGGCGCTGGCGGAGCTCGACCGCGCCCAGGTCCCGTCGGGCCCGATCCACCGGGCCCGCGACATCGTCACCGATCCGCAGTTCACCGAGCGGGCCATGGTCCAGTACCTGCCGACCGACGACGGCGAGCGGGACCTCGGCGAGGTGGCCTTCCCCGGCATCACGCCGATCATCGGCGACCGTTCCCTGCCGATCCGCAACCTCGGCCCCGACCTCGGTGCCGACTCAGTCGGGGTGCTGGAGGACCTGCTGGGGCTCGATCGCGCAAGGGCCACAGACCTGGCCGACGAGCTCGCCGGACGGGCGGTGGCCCCGTGACCGCCCGCATCCGTGACGTGACCCTTCGCGACGGGTTGCAGCTGACGGACGGGCGTCTGTCGGCCGCTGACCGGGTCGGCCTGGTCCGGGCGCTGCTCGCCCTGGGTGTCGACAGTCTGGAGATCGGGTCGATGGCACGCCCGGACCTCGTGCCTTCGATGGCCCCCACCCTGGAGGTCGTCGCAGCCCTCACCCCCGAGGAGCTGGAGCGGTGCTGGGTCTGGGTCGCGACGCCCGGCCAGGTGGCTCGCGCCGCCGCGGCGGGCGTACGCGGGGTGCAGTACTGCCTCAGCGTGACCGACGAGCACAACCGCGCCAACGTCGCCCGGACGACCGAGCAGAGCATGGCCGCGCTGCCGGAGGCGCTGGAGATCGCCGCCGCGCATGACGTCGCCGTACAACTGTGCCTCGCAACCGCCTTCACCTGCCCGTTCACCGGACCCGTCGACCCGGAACGGGTGCTGACGCTCGTCGCCGATGAGCGTGGCGCGGGCTGCTCCGACGTCGTCGTCGCCGACACACTGGGTCAGGCCAACCCGGCAGAGGTGCGCGACCTGGTCCACCACGTCGTGGTGGAGGCCGCGGACCGACCGGTGTCGTTCCACGGCCACGACACGTGGGGCATGGGGGTCGCGAACGCGCTGGCAGCCATCGAGGCGGGTGCCGACACCGTCGACGGCGCGCTGGGTGGCCTGGGCGGCTGCCCGTTCGCGCCGGGTGCCTCCGGCAACACCGCGACGGAGGACCTGGTGTTCGCCCTTCGCCCGGACTGGCTCGACCAGGACGGGTTCCGCACGCTGGTCGGACTGGGCGAGGGGGTCCTCGCGTCGCTCGGTCAGGAGTCGCGGTCCCGCAGCGCGCAGGGCGCGAGGTCGAAGGCCGGGTCATTCGGCTGGACGTTCGCTGCGGCCGGCTGAACCCTCAGGACGATGTCGGGGCTCGCCCACCGAGCATGCGGGTGATCCGGTGGGCGGCGCCGACGACCGGCTCGACCCACTCGGAGAGTCGGCCGCTGGGCATGCGGAACGTCGGCCCCATCACGGTGACCGCGCCCACCACCTCGGCATGGGCGTCGAACACGGGGGCGGAGAGTCCGCTCGCCCCCGACTCGCGTTCTCCGACGGTGATCGCGAACCCGTCCTCGCGGGCCTGCACCAGTGCCCTGCGGAGCGCTTCGGGATCGGTGATCGTCCGCTCCGTGAGCGGTGCGAGACCGCCGGACAGCACCCGTTCGGCCAGCTCCGGGTCGTGAGCGAGCAGCACGTGACCGGCCGAGCCTGCGTGGACGGGCATCGCCTGCCCCACTCGCATGGGCCGGCGTACGCCGTGGCGGGTCTCGGCGACGGCCGTGCACACCCGCACTCCCGCCGAGGCCTGGTAGAAGCACGCGGTCTCCCCCAGCTCGTCACGCAGGTCTGACAGCACCGGCCGGACGACCTCGAGCACGTCGACGCCTCGCGCCGCCGCGGCCGCCCAGTAGGCCACGCGTACGCCGATGCGCAACCCCTGGGCGTCCCGGTCGAGGAAGCCCTCGTCGACCAGGTTGGCCACCAGCCGCTGGAGCGTCGAGGCGGGAAGGCCGGTCGCCTCTCGGAGGTCGCCCAGGCTCAGCACCGGACGTTCCAGCGTGAAGCTGTCGAGGATAGCGCTGATCTTGCCAAGCACGAGCAGCTGGCCGGCGCTGCGTTCCTCGGGCATGGCGACAGCCTAGGGGGTCGGTCAGTCGGTGCCGAACTCCATGGCCGCGCGGTCGAGCGCCTCCTGGTCGTCGTCGGGACCGATGCCGCCGGCGATCTGTTTGCCGCCGCCCTGCTCGAGCTCGCCGACGAGCTCGGCGGTCGCGCCGCCGACGATGCCCATCTGGGCGTACTGCTCGAGGCGCGAGCGCGAGTCGGCGATGTCGAGGTTGCGCATGGTGAGCTGGCCGATGCGGTCCTCGGGGCCGAACGCGGCGTCACCGACGCGCTCCATCGACAGCTTGTCGGGGTGGTAGGAGAACGCGGGACCGTCGGTCTTGACGAACTGGTAGTCGTCACCGCGGCGCAGGCGCACCGTGACCTCTCCGGTGACGGCCGAGCCGACCCAGCGCACCAGCGACTCGCGCAGCATGAGCGACTGCGGGTCCATCCAGCGGCCCTCGTACATGAGGCGGCCCAGACGGCGTCCCTCGTTGTGGTAGTTCGCGATCGTGTCCTCGTTGTGGATCGCGTTCAGAAGCCGCTCGTACGCGATGTGGAGCAGCGCCATGCCCGGGGCCTCGTAGATGCCGCGCGACTTGGCCTCGATGATGCGGTTCTCGATCTGGTCGGAGACGCCGAGCCCGTGGCGTCCGCCGATCTCGTTGGCCTTCATGACCAGGGCGACGGCGCTGTCAAACGTCTCACCGTTGACCGCCACGGGGCGCCCCGACTCGAAGGCGATCGTGACCTCCTCGGTGGCGATCTCGACGTCCTCGCGCCACGACGCGACACCCATGATCGGCTCGACGATGTCGAGGCCCGAGTCGAGGCGCTCAAGGTGTTTCGCCTCGTGGGTGGCACCCCAGATGTTGGCGTCGGTCGAGTAGGCCTTCTCCTTGGAGTCTCGGTAGGGCAGGTCGCGCTCGGACAGCCACTGACTCATCTCGTCGCGGCCGCCGAGCTCGTTGACGAAGTCGGTGTCGAGCCACGGCTTGTAGATGCGCAGGTTCGGGTTGGCCATGAGGCCGTAGCGGTAGAACCGCTCGATGTCGTTTCCCTTGTAGGTCGACCCGTCGCCCCAGATGTCGACGCCGTCCTCCTTCATGGCGCGCACCAGGAGCATGCCGGTGACGGCGCGGCCCAGCGGCGTGGTGTTGAAGTAGGTCTTGCCGGCGGTGCGGATGTGGAACGCGCCGCACATGAGGGCGACGAGGCCCTCCTCGACCAGCGCCTCACGGCAGTCGACCAGGCGCGACAGCTCGGCGCCGTATTGCTCGGCACGACTGGGCACCGACGCGATGTCGGGCTCGTCGTACTGGCCGATGTCAGCCGTGTAGGTGCAGGGGATGGCCCCCTTCTCACGCATCCACGCGACAGCGACCGAGGTGTCGAGACCACCCGAGAAGGCGATACCGACACGCTCACCGACAGGGAGACTCGTCAAGACCTTGGACATGGCCCCCACGCTAGCGCATAACTATTCCGAGTGTCGAATGAGTATTCCTCAGAAGCCGAGGCGGTTGAGGTACTTGGGGTCGCGCTGCCACTCCTTGAGCACCTTCACGCGCAGGTCGAGGTGGACCGGCGTGCCGAGCAGCGCGGTGATCTGGTGCCGAGCCGCGGTGCCGACCTCGCGCAGGCGCGAGCCCTTGTGGCCGATCATGATGCCCTTCTGGGAGTCGCGCTCGACGATGAGGTTGGCGAAGATGTCCAGCAGCGGCTTGTCGTCGGGTCGCCCCTCACGCAGCCCCATCTCCTCGATGGTGACGACGATCGAGTGGGGCAGCTCGTCGCGTACGCCCTCCAGCGCGACCTCACGGATGATCTCGGCCACCAGCGTCTCGGTGGGCTCGTCGGTGATCTCGCCGTCGGGGTAGTACTGCGGGCCCTCCGGCAGCAGCGACACCAGCACGTCGCACACGTCGTCGACCTGCGCGCCCTCCACGGCCGACACCGGCACGATGTGCTCCCACGTGATGTCGAGCTTCTCCTCCAGCGCCTGGATGGCCATGAGGTGCTCCCGCATGCGCGTGTCGCCGACGAGATCGGACTTGGTGGCCAGCGCCACGAGCTTCGGGCGACGCTCGAGCTTGGCGATCTCACCGACGAGGAACGTGTCGCCCGGACCGATGCGCTGGTCGGCGGGCAGGCAGACGCCGATGACATCGACCTCCGACCAGGTGTCGTGGACGAGGTCGTTGAGACGCTCCCCCAGCAGCGTGCGCGGCTTGTGCAGACCCGGGGTGTCGATCAGCACCAGCTGGGCGTCGGGCCGATGGACGATGCCGCGGATGGCGTGACGCGTCGTCTGCGGCTTGTTCGACGTGATCGCGATCTTCGAGCCGACGAGCGCGTTGGTCAGGGTCGACTTGCCAGCGTTCGGGCGGCCGACGAAGCAGGCGAAGCCGGAGCGGAAGCCCTCGGGAGCATTGGTGAGTTCCATGATTCGACCATTCTCCCCCACCCGCGCCACTTGCGCACCCGCCGACCCCACCCGGCCCCAGGCTCGGCCCGTGTCCCAGCCGCACGTCGCCGCACCGCCCGAGACTGAGGCCGTCGCACGCCGCCACGGTTCTCCGTGCCGCTGCCGGAGACTGGCAGGAGGGTCGCTGGCCGTCGACCGAGGGCGACTGGTTGTACGCCGGCCGTGAGAGCAGCAGACTCCGACGACGCGGGGCCTGCGACGTGGGAACGCCCGCCGGGGGAGGGAAAGACCTAGGTCGCCCGGTCGGCCGACTCGGCGGCAAGGGCCGCGGCGGCGGAAACGCCCGGCTCCTCGTCCTCGCCCAGGAGGCGTGTGACAAGGACCGTCCCGACCTGGTTGCGACGCCCGGTCCCCCGCTCGGCGGTGAGCTCAAGGCCGTGGACCTGGACGACCGAACCCGGGATCGGCACCTTGTTGAGCTCCTTGGCCATGAGGCCGCCGACGGAGTCGACGTCCTCGTCCTCGAGCTCGAGGCCGAACAGGTCCCCCACCTCGTCGAGCGGCAGGCGCGACAGCACGCGGTAGCGGTCGGGGCCGAGCTCCCGGACGGGCGGCACCTCCGCGTCGTACTCGTCGACGATCTCGCCGACGATCTCCTCAAGGATGTCCTCGATGGTCGCCAGACCCGACGTGCCGCCGAACTCGTCGACGACGATCACGAGGTGGGAGCGGGTCAGCTGCATCTCACGCATCAGCTCGTCGACCGGCTTCGAGTCGGGGCAGAACACCGGCGCACGCATCATCGACGCGACCCGCTCGGAGGTCTGGGCAGTGGCGTTGTCGTAGACGCGCTTCATGACGTCCTTGACATAGAGGACGCCCACCACGTCGTCGAGTCCCCCCTCGCCGATGACGGGGATGCGGGAGAAGCCGGAGCGCAGCGCCAGCGACAGGGCCTGACGAAGCGTCTTGTGCTCCTCGATGAACACGACGTCGGTGCGCGGGACCATGACCTCCTTGACGATCGTGTCGCCGAGGTCGAACACCGAGTTGATCATCCGGTGCTCCCGGGCCTCGATGAGGTCGCTGGCCACGGCCTTGTCGACGAGCTCGCGCAGCTCGGCCTCGGACGCGAACGGGCCGTCGGAGAAGCCGCGACCCGGGGTCAGGGCGTTGCCGAGCAGGATCAGCAGCTGGGGCAGCGGTCCGAGGATCGTGTTGAGGAACGCGATGGGTCCGGCCGCCGCGCAGGCGACCGCGTCGGGGTGCTGGCGGCCGAGCGTACGCGGGGCCACGCCCCACGCGATGAACGACACCAGCACCATGACGCCGATGGTGATCAGCAACCGCTGCCACAGCGGCTCGACGTGGGAGAAGACCACGAGCGAGACCAGCACGATCGAGGTGATCTCGAACAGCGTGCGCAGGAACAGCGCGGTGTTGAGGTAGGGCGCCGGGTCCTCGGTGATCGACAGCAGCCGCTTCGCCCCCGACCGCTCCTCCTCGACGAGGTGTTCGGCGCGCGCCTTCGAGAACGAGTACAGCGCCGACTCCGCGGCCGCCAGCAGGCCGGCCGCGACGGCCAGCACCAGCGAGACGAGCAGCAGGACGATGTGGAACGTCGTCACGTCATCGGCTCCGCTGCTGGCCCCACGCCGCGATCAGGTCGTCCTTGAGGCCGAACATCTCGGCCTTCTCCTCATCGGTCGCGTGGTCGTAGCCGAGCAGGTGGAGCATGCCGTGAACCAGCAGGTATTCGGCCTCATCGGCCGGCTCGCGTCCGTGCTCGGCGGCCTGGCGGCCCGTCACCGCCGGGCACAGCACCACGTCACCGAGATGGCCGATCGGCGGTTCCTCGTCGTCGGCCGGCGGGCGCAGCTCGTCCATAGGGAAGGACAGCACGTCGGTCGGCCCGGGCTCCCCCATGTGCTTCTCGTGATAGGCCGACATCGTGTCCTCGTCGACCATGAGGATCGACAGCTCGGCCTGGGGATGGATCCGCAGCTCGTCCATCACGAACGTGGCGAGAGCGACGAGACCGTGTTCGTCGAGCTCGGCACCGGACTCGTTGTTGAGCTCGACGGTCACGGGCGTCCTTTCCTCTGGTGGGCCTTCACGGGCCTGGTGGTCTCGAACCGGTCGTACGCGGCCACGATCCGCCCGACGAGGCGGTGGCGTACGACGTCGTGGTTGGTGAGCTGGCAGAACGCGATGTCCTCGACGCCGTCGAGGATGTCCTGGACGCCGCGCAGGCCCGACTGGGTGCCGCCGGGCAGGTCGACCTGGGTGACGTCGCCGGTGACGACGATCTTGGAGTTGAAGCCGAGACGCGTCAGGAACATCTTCATCTGTTCCATCGAGGTGTTCTGGGCCTCGTCGAGGATGATGAACGCGTCGTTGAGGGTGCGGCCGCGCATGTAGGCCAGCGGGGCGACCTCGATCGTGCCGGCGGTCAGCAGGCGCGGGATCGAGTCAGGGTCGAGCATGTCGTGGAGCGCGTCGTACAGCGGGCGCAGGTAGGGGTCGATCTTGTCGGTGAGCGTACCCGGCAGGAAGCCCAGGCGCTCACCGGCCTCGACCGCGGGGCGCGTCAGGATGATGCGGTTGACGTCCTTGTTCTGGAGCGCCTGGACCGCCTTGGCCATCGCCAAATAGGTCTTGCCCGTGCCGGCCGGGCCGATGCCGAACACGACTGTGTGGTGGTCGATCGCGTCGACGTAGCGCTTCTGGTTGAGCGTCTTGGGCCGGATGGTCTTGCCCCGGCTCGACAGGATGTTGGCGGTGAGCACCTCGGCGGGGCTCTCGGCCTCGTGGTCGCGCATCATGCCGATGATGCGCTCGACCGCGTCGCCGGTGAGGCCCTGCCCGGTGCGGATGACCGCCACCATCTCGGTGATGACGTCGGCCCCCAGTGCCAGGTCCTCCGGTGATCCGGTGAGCGTGATGTCGTTGCCGCGGACGTGGATGTCGGCGTCAAGCTCGGCCTCCAGCGCGCGCAGGAAGGAGTCGGCAGGTCCGAGGATGTGGACCATGTCGATCGACGCCGGGATCGTGATGCGTCGGGACGCCGGCGCGCCGGCCTGTCCGGGGTGGTCGACCTGTTCGGGTCTGATGGGAGCCTCCGTGTCGGTGTCGCATGGTGCAGCGCGTCCGCGCGTGCGTAGACACAGTGTAGTGAGCGCCCCCGACAGCGGCACGCCGGTTGGTTCCCCTACTGGCCCCGGGTGCCCTCCCACTCCTCGTCGATGACGTGCATCGCGGCCTCCTCGGCGCTCGCCGCGGCGCCGTCGATGCCGACGTCCTCGCCGACGAGCTGGGCCTCGCGGTCCTCACCGGGGTAGCCGTGGTTGGCGTCGACCAGTCGGCCGGCCCGGACCAAGCCGATCTCCGCGGGCGACTCGTTCTCGATGTCCTCGACGCTCTCGTCGGCATCGGCAACGGTGTCAGGGACCTCCTGCTTGAGGCGCATCGCCAAAGTCTCGCCATCGCGCATCTCGGCGGCGGTGTTGCCGTATCCCTCGGCCGGAGACCAGTCGTCGGGGGCGATGTAGCCCTCGTCGAGCGGGTCGGCCACACCGCGGTCGAGCAGTGACTGCGACGGATCGAGCTGGTCGAGCTGCTCGGACTCGTCGGGAACGAAGTCGTCGTTGATCTCGGTCATGTGGCCCATTGTCCCACCACCGGGAAGATCCCGTCACCCGGTCACACCGTGGACGCCCTCGTACGCACCCAGCTCCGCTCGCGCGCCGTCGGCGTACAGGTCGCTTCCATGGACGACCTGCGGGAATCGCTGCTGCACTGGGGCGGCTTCAGGGCACGCGGACGGACACGCCGACGGGCGGCTCGTCCGCGTACCCGCCCTGTCGCCGACCGCGGGACCTCGGCGGCCACGCTCGCCTTGCCCGCGATGTCCGACGGCCAGCTGCTCGCCGCCAACGATGCCAGCGAGGTCGAGACGATGCCGCAGACGCTGCCCACCGCCTCCTACGTGGGGCTCGTGTGCCCTCGGACCTCGTCGGCTGGGCCCACGAGTGGCCGGCATGACCCACGGCTACCCGGAGGTGTCGAGCGCCACCGGCTTCCGTGGAACCCCGTCACCGGCACCGAGGGGGAGCCCCGGACCGCTTGCCGCTGAGAATGGCGTCCCGGTCCGGACGCTGTCGCGGATCCTGCGACGTCACCACAGGCTCGTGCACGAGACCCTGAACAAAGACACACCCCTCTCGGCGGCCAGCCCCGATCGGCCGACTGTCACCAACCTGATGGCCGAAAACACATAAGATGCCCCTTCGTGACCGAAGAGCCCACGCCCGTCCCCCCGTCGACGCAGGACAGCCCGTCGCCCCTGGACCCCCCGCCGACCTCGCCCGACCGCGCAGTCTTCGCCGATGCGGGCTCGCCCCGCTACGCGTACATGCTTGCGACCATCTGCGTCGTCGTCATCCTGTCGGGCATCGGCGCCTCGAAGGGGGTCGTGCTGGGACCGGTGATCACCGACGGCGGCTTCTTCTTGTTCCCGCTGGCCTACATCCTCGGCGACGTCATCACCGAGATCTACGGGGGCCGGGCCGCGCGCCGCGCGATCTTCGCCGGTTTCGCGGCGAACATCGCCTCGGTGCTCTGCTACGCCGCGATCATCGCCCTGCCGGGCTTCACCGACGACTTCGGCGTCCACAAGCAGGCCTCGCTGGAGGGCGCGCTGGGTCCCGTGTGGCAGGTCGTCGTCGCCGGGCTGCTCGGCTATGCCGGTGGACAGTCGGCGAACACGCTCATCATGCTGGCGATGAAGAAGCGCACGAGGGAGCGGGGCCTCGTCGCGCGCCTGATGTCGTCGACGGGTGTCGGCGAGCTCGTCGACACGCTGGTGTTCTGCACCGTCGCCGCGTCGGCCATCGGCATCTCGAGCGTCGGGCAGTGGGCGAACTACACGTTCTTCGGGTTCTTGTACAAGACCCTGGTGGAGTACGCAGTCATGCCGGTCACCATCGCCGTCATCCGCTGGATCAAGCGGCACGACCCCAGCTACGGGACGGTCACCGAGGGCTGAGCCGCTCGGTCAGCTCGGCCCGCACCGCGGCCGGGTCGACTCCGGTGACCACACGGGCGTTCGGTGCGTGGCCCAGGAGCCGCCGGCGGTCACGCACCGTCGTGCCGCGCGTGAGCTCCGAGGTCGTCTCGACGCCCACCCACGTGGTCATTGTCGAGACATCCACCGCGTCCAGCGCGACCATCGCCGCGAACAGGTCGTGGACCTGCGCCAGATAGCCGTAGCCGTAGTCGTCGTGGAACTCGAAATAGAACCTGAGGGCGTCGGCCAGCAGGTCCACGACAGCATCGCCGGTGTCGCTGGGCGGCAGGTCGCGCGGCCCGTCGGGGCGCAGGCCTGGGGCGCGTACGCCGCGGGCGGCCGCCAGCGCATCGAGGTCGGCGGGGCGCAGCTCGATCGACTCGGTCGTCTCGAGCGCGCAGACCACCGGAAGCGTCGGCTCGGGGCGGCCGGTCCACGCCTCGTACACCTCGGCCGCCGCGTGCGGGTCGACCCACGTGTTCCACTCGGCGGTGGGCGTGGTGTTGCCGGGGTGCTCGAACGCGCCACCCATGATCGTCACGCGGCCGACGAGGTCGGGCAGCCGCGGCTCGGCCCGCAGGGCGACCGCCAGGTTCGTCAGCGGGCCGGTCACCAGCAGGTCGACCTCGCCGGGAGCCGACCGGAACGCGTCCAGCCACGTGTCGAGGAACCCGTCCGGGCGTACGCGGCCGGCAGGCACCTCGGGCAGGTGGGCGTACCCCAGGCCGCTGGGCCCGTGGGTCTCAGGCGTCACGACGAGCGGGACCTGCACCGGGGCCGGCGTACCCACGACGACCGGCACGTCCCCGCGCCCGCACAGCTCCAGCACTCCCGCACTGTTGGCGGCCGCCTCTGCCGCGGTGGTGTTGCCGGCGCTGGTCGTCACGGCCACGAGGTCGACGTCGTCGCGCCCGCACAGCCAGGCCAGCGCGATCGCGTCGTCGATGCCGGTGTCGACGTCGGCGACCAGTCGCCTGGTCATTCCTCGTCTCGCTGCGCTCGCTCTGAGAGCGAGGGGGCCAGGCCCGCCCGCTCGGGGGCCTGGGCCGCACGCTTCTTAGCGTAGAAGCGGCCCAGGAACTCGTCGCGGAAGGCCTCGAAGTCGCCGTCCTCCATCGCCCGCCGGATGTCGTCGACCAGCCGGATCGTGAACCGCTCGTTGTGGATCGTGGCCAGCGTGAAGCCGGTCATCTCCTTGGCCTTGAACAGGTGGTGCAGGTATGCGCGGCTGAAGTTCGCGCACGTGTAGCAGTCGCAGTCGGGGTCGATCGGGTCGAAGTTGCGGCGGTTGGCCGCAGTGTTGATGTTGAACCGGCCGCCGGGGTGATAGATCGCCGCGTTGCGGGCCACGCGCGAGGGCTGGACGCAGTCGAACGTGTCGGCGCCCGTCTCGATCGCGGCGAAGAAGTCGTCGGGCTCGGAGATGCCCAGCAGGTGGCGCGGACGGTCCTCTGGCAGCTCGTCGCACACCCAGCCGACGATCGTGCCGAGGTTCTCCTTCTCCAGCGCACCGCCGATACCGAACCCGTCGAATCGCTGGCCGTCGACCTCCATGGCGCCGAGGTCGCGGGCGGCCTTGCGGCGCAGGTCCTCGTACTGGGCACCCTGCAGCACGCCGAACAAAGCCTGATAGGGCTTGCCGACGCGCTCCTCGGTGAGGCGGCGGTGCTCGGCGAGGCAGCGCTCGGCCCACAGCCGCGTACGCTCCAGCGACTCCTCCTGGTAGGCGCGGGTGTTCATCAGCGTCGTCAGCTCGTCGAAGGCGAACATGATGTCAGCGCCGATCTGGTGCTGGACCTGCATCGACACCTCCGGGGTGAACCGGTGCTGCGCGCCGTCGAGGTGCGACTTGAACGTGACCCCGTCGTCGTCGACCAGCGCGAGGCGCTCCTTGCCCTCGGCGATGACGTCGTCGTTGGTCAGCCGGGAGGTGTCCATGGCGAGCACCTTCTTGAATCCCGCCCCGAGGCTCATCACCTGGAAGCCACCGGAGTCGGTGAAGGTGGGCCCGCCCCAGCCCATGAACGACCCCAGCCCACCGGCGGAGTCGAGGATGTCGGCACCGGGCTGCAGGTAGAGGTGGTAAGCGTTCGCCAGCACCGCCTGGGCACCCACGTCGCGGATGTGGACGGGCGTGAGCGTCTTGACGGTCGCCTTGGTGCCCACGGCGATGAACGCCGGCGTACGGATCTCGCCGTGCGGCGTGGTGATCACGCCGGTCCGCCCGTGGCGGTCTTCGAGGCGGGTACCGACAGAGAATCCGAAACCGGTCATGACCGGCAAGGATACGGGTTCAGCGCACGACGGCGCGGGCGACGACCTTCTGGGCGGAGACCTCGGTGCACGTCAGGGTCGCGCGCGGCGCGGTGACCGTCTGTCCGGCACGGCACGTCAAGGGCGTGCCGCCGACCGAGATGCGCGCCTGGTTCGCCTCGGCCGCGATGAGCTGCATGCGGACGCCCTGGTCGGTCGTCCGCGTACGCCGCTTGCCGTTGGCGCGGTAGCTCTTGGTCTTCTTGCCGACCTGGACCGACGACCCGGGCTTGGTGAAGGTCACGGTGCAGTTGTTGCCCGAGCACTTGTAGTTCGCTCCCCCGCAACCGGTCAGCGCCAACGGCGCCAGCGCGAGCAGCGGCACCAGAGCCATGCGCACGATCCTCATCGTCACTCCTTCGGTCGAAGACGGACCCAGCCGACGGCCACGGCGCCGGCCGTGGAGGTCCGCAGGACGCCATCGTTGACGAGCACCGTACGCGCCCCGGAGGCCACGAAGGCCTCGAGCTCCTCGGGTGCGATCCCGCCCTCGGGTCCCACGACCAGCATGACCTCACCCTCGGCGGGGAGGTCGACGTCGGCCAGCGTGGCGTTCGCCTCCTCGTGGAGGACCAGCACCAGGGCGGTCTCGCGCATGCGCGCGGCGAGCTGTCGAGTCGTCACCATCACCGAGACCTCGGGGGTCCGCAGGCGACGACTCTGCTTGGCGGCCTCGCGCACGGTGGCGCGCCACTTGTTGAGTGATTTCTCGCCGCGCTCGCCCTGCCAGCGCACGATCGAGCGGTTGGCCTGCCACGGCACGACCTCGTCGGCGCCGACCTCGGTGAGCATCTCGATGGCCAGGTCGGACCGGTCGCCCTTGGCCAGCGCCTGGACGGCGACGACGCGTACGCCGGGCTCGGGCGCGCCCACGTGCTCGGTGACCTCGAGGTCGAGGCCCTGCTTGTCGGCGGCGACCACGCGTACGCCGACCCCGCGGCCGGCGCCGTCACCGACGACCAGCTCCTCCCCCGCCGTGATGCGCCGCACCACAGCAGCGTGACGGCCCTCGTCGCCGTCGAGGCGGAACGCCGACCCGACCGTGGGGAGCGGGTCGGGCAGCGGGGCGAGGAACAGTGGGCGCGTCATCCCTTGAACAGGCGGCCGAAGACGCCGCCCTTCTCCCGGCGGTGCTGGGCGTAAGGGTCGACCGAGGTTTCCTCGCGCAGGCTCGCCAGGCGGCGCAGGAGCTCGCGCTGCTCCTCGTTGAGCCGGGTAGGGGTCTCGACGAGGAACGTGACGCCGATGTCGCCGGTGCGACCCGTCTGGATGTTGCGGATGCCGCGGCCGTCGATGGTCACGCGCGTGCCGGACTGGGTTCCAGCAGGCACCTCGAGCTCGACCGTTCGGTCGGCCTCGTCCGACTCGGGCCAGTCGGCCTCGAGGGTCTTGATGGTCATCGTCGTGCCGAGCGCGGCCGCAGTCATCGGCACCTTGACGACCATTTCGAGGTTGTCGCCGTCGCGGCGGAAGACCGGGTGCTCGTTCACCGACAGCTCGACGTAGAGGTCACCGGCCTCGCCGCCGCCCGGCCCGACCTCCCCGCGGCCGGCCATGCGGAGGTTCAGACGGTCGTGCGCGCCCGGCGGGACCTTGACGGACAGCTCGGTCGTCGAGCGGATGCGCCCGTCGCCGTCGCACTCGGTGCAGGGGTGCGGGATGATCGTGCCGAACCCTTGGCAGCGCGGGCAGGGGCGCGCGGTGTGGATGTCGCCCAGGATGGTGCTGACGACGCTGATGACCTCGCCCTGGCCGCGGCACGTCGTGCAGGTCTCGGGCTTCGAGCCCTCCTGCGCGCCCGATCCGGTGCAGCGTGGGCACAGCACCGCGGTGTCGACCTTGACCTGCTTGGTCGCACCGAACGCCGCCTCGTGAAGGTCGATGCGCAGCCGGACGGTGCCATCCTGGCCGCGGCGTACGCGCGAGCGCGGCCCGTGCGAGCTGGCCGTGCGCATCGCGTCGAAGAACGATCCGAAGCCCCCGCCGCCGAAGCCGCCGAAACCGCCGCCGGGGAACCCGCCGCCGAAGCCGCCGCGCTGGTTGGGGTCGCCACCGCGGTCGTAGATGGCCTTCTTGTTCGGGTCGGACAGGACGTCGTAGGCCTCCTGTACCGCCTTGAACTTCTCGGCGGCCCCCTCTTCGCTGGCCACGTCGGGGTGGTACTGCATGGCCATGCGACGGTAGGCCTTCTTGATCTGGTCGGCCGTCGCGTCGCGGGACACCCCGAGGGTCTCGTAGAAGTCGCTCATGTGGTGGGTCGTCATCCTTCGTTCAAGAAGCGGCCGACGTAGCGCGCGACTGCGCGTACGGAGGCCATGGTGGAGGGATAGTCCATGCGGGTCGGGCCCATGATGCCGAGCCCGGCCCAGAGGTCGTCGTGGTTGCCGTACGCCGCCGCGACCACCGACGTGGTCTGGAGGCCGGTCACCGGGTTCTCCTGGCCGATGCGGACGGTGACGTCGTCGGACGTCGATGCCTCGCCGAGGAGCTTGAGCAGCACGACCTGCTCCTCGAGCGCCTCGAGCACCGGTTTGACGGTCAGCTCGAACTCGTCGCCGAAGCGGGTCAGGTTGGGTACGCCGCCGACGACCACGCGCGACGTCGTGCCCGTGCCGAGCACCTCGAGGAGGGCGGCGATGCAAAGGGCCGTCATGGCCTGCTCGTCGGGGCGGGTCGACGACGTCAGCAGGGCGACGTCGGCCGCTGCCTGGGCGGTGGTCTTGCCGCTCGCGGCCTCGTTGAGCCGGCCGCGCAGGCGCGTCAGGTCGTCCTCGGTGTGGACGGGCAGCTCGATCGCCCGCTGCTCGACGCGACCGGCGGAGTTGATGACGATGAGCAGGACCCGGTCGGCGCTCAGCGAGACGAGCTCGATGTGGCGGACGGTCGTGTTGGCCAGGATCGGGTATTGCACGATCGCGACCTGCTGGGTGATCTGCGCCAGCAGGCGCACGGTCCGCGTGACGATGTCGTCGATGTCGACCGCCCCCGACAGGAACGTCTGGATCGCGCGGCGCTCGGCGACGCTGAGGGGCTTGATGGCGGCCAGCTTGTCGACGAAGAGCCGGTACCCCTTGTCGGTCGGGATGCGTCCGGCCGAGGTGTGGGGCTGGGTGATGTAGCCCTCCTCCTCGAGGGCGGCCATGTCGTTGCGGACGGTGGCCGGCGAGACGCCGAGGTTGTGGCGGTCGACGAGCGCCTTCGAGCCGACGGGCTCACGGGAGGACACGTAGTCGCTGACGATGGCACGCAGCACCTGCATCTTGCGGTCGTCGAGCACAGCCCCTCCTCCCCTGGTCGTCGCACCCGGGTTGGCACTCGCCCGAGCCGAGTGCCAGTCTAGCGGCTATGGAACCGAGCACCGGTAACGCGAACCAGACCCGCGACGACGAGGCCTCTCTCGGCCCCTGGTCCGCGGTCGCACCCGGCGTCCACGTGGCCGTGGCCGAGCCCGACCGCGTCAACATCGGTCTGGTCGTCGGCACCGAGCGTTGCCTCGTGGTCGACACCGGCTCCAGCCCCGCGCAGGGGCGGGCGATCCGCGAGGCCGTGGCCAGGGTGACCGACATCCCCCTCGCCGGCGCGCTGGTCACCCATGGCCACCGCGACCACTGGTTCGGCCTCGCCGCCTTCGCCGATCTCGAGACGTGGGGCCACGAGTCGCTCGAGGGGCGCCGCTGCGCCGACCACCTCCTCGCCGACCTGATCCGCCTCGGCGTCGACCGCGACGACGTCGTCGCGCCCTCGACGATGTTCTCGCTGGCCGCGGCGATCGACCTGGGCGGCGGCGTGCGCGTCGAGGCGCTCCACCTGGGCGAGGCCCACACCGACGGCGACGTGCTGGCGCTCGTGCCGGGCGCGAACGTACTGTTCGCCGGTGACCTGGTGGAGTTCGCCGGCGATCCTGAGGCGCCGTGGTTCTCGGCCGAGTCGTCGCCGCGCGGCTGGGCCGGGGTGCTGAACCTCACGATGGGCATGGTCACCGCCGAGACCGTCGTCGTCCCGGGCCACGGGCGGGTCGCCGGCCGCGACGACCTCGTCGCCCAGATGGGCGCGCTGGCCTCGATCCCCTACGAGGCGGAGCACCTCGTGCAGGAGGGCGTCTCGTTCGACGACGCCGAGGAGCGCGGCGAGTGGGCGCTGCCCTGGCCGAACATCGCCGAGGGTGTGCGTACCGCCTACCGCGAGATGAACGCGCTCGGCGTACGCACGCGCCTGCCGATCGTCAAGGGCGACCTCGGGGACTGATGACCCGAGAGGGGCTGGTCAGACCTGCGCGGGGTCGGCCAGGACCTGGTACGCGAGGTCCCACGCCTCCTTCGACGCCGCGGCGATCAGCTGGCCGACCATCGGCGACCCCGCGACGTACGGCTGCCCGTCGGTGGTCGCGACGTGACCGCCGACCTCTTCCACCATGAGCGTGCCCGGCACGTGGTCCCACGGCTTCAGGTTGCGATAGATCAGGAAGTCCCAGCCGCCCGTGGCCACATGGGGGTAGTCGATGCCGCACGAGTAGAACGTGAAGTCCAGCGGGTCGACGACGCCGGGCACCGGGTCGCCGAGGAGCCGTCGATGCGAGGTGGCTCCCCGCAGCGCGCCCAGAGCGGGGGCTTCGCGGCGTACGCGCTCGCCGTTGCACAGCAGCCCCGCCCCGCGCTCGGCCACGAAGGTGCGGTCGAGCTCGGGCTGGACGATCCAGCCCCGCACCGGGCGGCCGTGGCGGACCTCGCCGACCATCAGCGCGTACTGCTCGCGGCCCTCGACGAAATTCTTGGTGCCGTCGACCGGGTCGACGACGAACGCGTGCTCGGTATCACACAGCTGTTCGAGCAGCGAGGCGTCGGCGGCGGTGGCCTCCTCGCCGACGACGAGCACGCCGGGGGCCATCTGCTGAAGGGCCGCGGTGAGCTCGGCCTCAGCCTGGTGGTCGGCCACGGTCACCAGGTCGCCGGGGGCCTTCTCGCGGACCTCGGAGTCGTCCAGCGACCGCCAACGGGGGCGGACCACCCGCTCGGCGACGTCCCAGATGAGGTCGGTGATGGCGTCGGTCGGCGCAGTCATGCACCCAATCCTTGCGGATCGTCCGCGCGAACGGACGAGGGGTCCGCCCCGCATCCGATACGGTCGCGTCTGGATCGGTCATGACTCACCAGCGGGAGGACGGAGTGCGCGTCACCATCAAGACCATCGCCGAGGACCTCGGCGTGTCCCCCGCGACCGTGTCGAACGCCTACAACAAGCCAGACCAGCTGTCGGCTGCGCTGCGCGAACGAATCCTCGCGCGGGCCTCCGATCTCGGCTACGACGGGCCCAGCGCCGCCGCGCAGTCGCTGCGCTCGGGCCACTCGGGGGCGGTCGGGCTGCTGCTGAGCCACCACCTCCACTACGCGTTCTCCGACCCCTTCGCCGTCGCCTTCCTGGCGGGCATGACCGAGGCCTGCGAGGACTCGGGCATGGCGTTGCTCCTGCTGCCCTCCCGGTCGGACCGCGAGGCCGACCTCGCCGCGCTGCGCCGGGCCAACATCGACGGGCTGTCCGAGATCTGTCTCATGCACAACGACGACCTCCGCGAGCTCGCGCGCCGCCGCGAGGTGCCGTTCGTCGGGACGTTCGCCAACAGCGCGACCGACTACGTCGCCATCGACGACGAGGGCGCCGGACGCCTCCTCGGCACCCACCTGGCCGCGCTGGGGCATCGAAGGGTTGCAGTCGTGCTCGACTCGGGCCGCGAACCCGGGGCCCCGATCGAGCGGCTGGCCCACGTGGGCCCTGAAGACGCGCGGGACGCCCCGCTCACCCCGCTCGACGCGATGTTCCACGTCCGCGTCCGCGGTGTCGTCGAGTCGCTTCCGGGGGCGGAGGTCGACGTGGTGCAGGGCGGCTCCAACTCGTTGGAGTCAGGTCGCGCGGCCGCCGACCACCTGCTCGCGCACGGGCTGCCCACGGCGATCGTGGCCATCAGCGACGTGCTGGCGCTCGGCGTCCTGGCCCGTCTGGAGGAGGCCGGCGTACGCGTGCCCGAGGACGTGTCGGTGTGCGGCGTCGACGACATCCCCGATGCCGAGACCGCCGGGCTGACAACGGTCCACCAGCCGATCAGGGAGAAGGGGTTCCGGGTGGGCCAGCTTCTGGTCGACCCCGACCTCCAGCCGCGCCAGGTCGTGCTGCCGATCCACCTCGTGGAGCGCACGACCACCGGTCCGGCCCCGGCCTGAGAGCGATCTGGGGCGGCCCGGTCGGGGATCACATCTCGATGTGGTCCTGGGTGACGAAGTCGATGAGCTTCTCGATCTCGGTCAGCAGCTTCGGGTCGAGGTCGTTCCACGAGTTCACGCGCGCCAGGATGGCCTGCCACGCCTTCGCGATGTCGGTCTGGTTGCGGTGCGGCAGGCCGAGGTGGGCGCAGATCCCCGACTTCCAGTCCTGCCCCCTGGGGATGTGGGGCCACTCCTGCAGCCCCACGCGCTCGGGCTTGACCGCGGCCCAGATGTCGATGAACCGGTGGCCGGTGACGAAGACGAAGTCGGCGTACGGCCCGGAGGTGACGGCGTCTGCGATCCGCTGCTCCTTCGAGCCCGCGACGAGGTGGTCGGCGAGCACGCCGAGGCGTCGCCCCGTCGTGGGCGCGAACTTCTCCACGATGGCGGGAAGGTCGTCGATGCCGCCGAGGAACTCGACCACCACGCCGACGTGGCGAAGGTCGTCGCCCCACACCTTCTCGATCAGTTCGGCGTCGTGGCGGCCCTCGACGTAGATCCGCGACGGCAGCGCGACCTTCGCCGAGGTGTCCTTGCTGCGCCGCGAGCCGGACGCGGTGTGGGTCAGCGACCTGGGCGGAGCGGCCTTCTTGCCGGGCGCCTTGATGCTGACCGGCTTGCCCTCGTACCAGAACCCCGGCCCCATCGGGAACGCGCGCTGCTTGCCCTTGCGGTCCTCGAGGATCACCAGGCCGTTCTCCCAGCGCACCACGGCGCCGACGTAGCCCGACGCCGGGTCCTCGAGGACCATGTCTGGCTCGACCACCAGCTCGGTGGTCTGCGGCTTCCCGGCCTTCTGCCAGCCGGGTCTCAGGACGTCACGGGAGTAGCGATCGTTCGGCACCGGACGAGGCTAGGTCGCGTACGCCGAGGTCCAGCGGAGGCACGCCGCCGAGCGCTCAGGCCTCGTCGCGGGACCGTCGTCGCGGGTGCGGGCCTCGGCGTACCGGTGGCGCCCCATCCGCCCCGTGACCAACGCGCCGGTCAACCACGTGGACATGACCGTGGTCATCGACGACCTGCCGCCGCTGATGCGGCACGCCGAGCTCGGCTGCTCGCTGCGCGACGCGTGGACCCGCGACCGCCCGCGGCACGGCGCGGCGAGCAGGCCCATCGATTTCAGCCAGCTCGCCGACCACGTTCTGGTGTGGAGCGAGTGATCCTCCGACGATCGATCAGTCCAGCAGGTCGCGGACAACCCCGTCGGCGAGCAGGCGCCCCGCCGCGGTGAGCCGCAGCATGCCCTCCCCAGTGGAGGCGAGGCCGCGCGCCACGAGGTCGTCGACGCGCCCGCTCTCCGACGAGGTCAGGACCTCCAGCGGCAGGCCGCGTGCCAGGCGCAGCTCCAGCAGCACGCGCTCGACCCGGCGCGTCTCGGCGTCCAGCACCTCCCGCGCGTACGCCGGGCTCTCCCCCTGTGCCAGCCGCCCCGCGTACGCGACGGGGTGCTTGACGTTCCAGAACCGTGTGCCGCCCACGTGGGAGTGGGCGCCCGGCCCGAAACCCCACCAGTCGTTGCCGAGCCAGTACGCCAGGTTGTGCCGGCACTCGTGCGCCGCACCGCGGGCCCAGTTGGAGACCTCGTAGGCCGCAAACCCTTGCCCGGTGAACACTGCGTCGGCCACCTCGTAGAGCTCGGCGTGCAGGTCGTCGTCGGTCATCGGCAGCCGGCCGCGCCGGATGTCGGCGGCCAGCCGGGTGCCGTCCTCGACGCTGAGTGCGTACGCCGAGACGTGGTCGGGCTCGGCCGACAGCGCGACGTCGAGCGTGCGCCGCCAGTCGTCGACCGACTCCCCCGGGGTGCCGTAGATCAGATCGAGGTTGACCGAGGAGAACCCTGCGGCCCGGGCCTCGCGGGCCGCCTCGACGGGGCGCCCGGGAGTGTGGACGCGGTCGAGCACGCGCAGCACGTGCTCGCTGGCCGACTGCATGCCGAACGAGATGCGCGTGAAGCCCTGCTCGACGAGGGCGGCGAGCCCGGCGGCGTCGATGGACTCGGGGTTGGACTCGGTGGTCACCTCGGCATCCGGCGCGAGCCCGAAGGCGTCGCGTACGCCGGCGACCAGCCGCCCCAGCTCGGCCGGCGGCAGCAGGGTCGGCGTACCGCCTCCGACGAACAGCGTGGAGACCGCCGGGGTGCGCCCGTCGAGCGCCCGGGCGGCCAGCTCCATCTCGCGCAGGACGGAGTCGACGTAGTCGTCGTGAGAGGCGCCGGGACCGAGCTCGGAGGCGGTATAGGTGTTGAAGTCGCAGTAACCGCAGCGGGTGCGGCAAAACGGCACGTGGAGGTAGACCGAGAACGGGCGCGTGCCTACCTCAGCCAGCGAGGCGGCGGGCAGCGACCCGTCCGACGGCACGGGATCACCCTCGGGAAGTGTCGACGGAGTCACGCCCACACCCTAGGCGCAGACCCCGTTGCCAGGGGGCATTCGTGGGTTGACTAGGGAATTCGTTGACCCGTCAACGACCACGAAATGCACGCCGACCTCAAAATTTCAACTATGCTCGACCCCATGTCGACCGCACAGCGCGCACCGGGACGTGCCCGGGCCCGCCGCGACGCCCCCGTCGCGTGGGCCCTGCTGGCCCCCAGTCTCGTCGGGATCGTCGGCTTCCTCCTGCTGCCGATCCTGCTGGTCGTGTGGCTCTCGATGAACCAGTGGGACCTGCTCGGCCCCATGCGCTTCGTGGGCCTCGACAACTGGGTGTCGGTGCTCTCGGAGCCCGTGTTCGGCCACTCGCTGCTCGTGACGCTGCTGTTCGTGCTGATGGTCATCCCGCTCCAGACCGCGCTGGGCCTGTTCGCCGCCGTGCTGCTGTCGCGCGGCCTGCCCGGATCGACGATCCTGCGCGTCATCTACGTCATCCCGTGGATCTGCGCCCCGCTGGCGCTCGGCGTGGTGTGGAAATGGATCTTTGCGCCCTACAACGGCGCGCTCAACACGATCCTCGGCCGCAACATCGACTGGCTGACCAACCCCGACCTCGCGCTACCCGCCGTCGCTGCGGTCTCGATCTGGTCGCAGGTCGGCTACACCACGCTGTTCTTCCTCGCCGGGCTCGCCGGCATCCCCGAGTCGCTGCTCGAGGCGGCCCGCCTCGACGGGGCCAGCTCCTGGCAGACGTTCTGGCGGGTCAAGCTCCCCCTGCTCGGGCCGACGATGTTCTTCGTTCTCGTGACCGGCGTCATCTCCAGCTTCCAGGCGTTCGACCACGTGTACGCGCTGACCCCCAACGGCGGCCCGCAGCGCTCGACCGACGTCATCGCCGCGCGCATCTACCTCGAGGCCTTCCAGGGCGGGTTCAACCTGGGCCGCGCCTCGGTGATGGCGCTGGTGTTGTTCGCGATCCTCGTGGTCATCACGCTGCTGCAGCAGCGCTACTTCTCGAGCCGGGTGACCTATGACCTCAGCTGACCCGACCATCACCCCGCGGACGCGACGCCCCGGTGTGCGCCGGGGCGTCGTGGCCGACATCACGACGTACGCGATCCTGCTGGCCGGTGCGGTGCTGACCCTCGCGCCTTTCGGGCTGTCGTTCATGACGGCGTTCAAGTCGCCGTCCCAGATGGCCTCCGAACCGGCGCTGAACCCGCCGAACCCGTGGACGACGGAGAACTTCACCCGGCTGTTCGGACAGAACGGCTTCGTCTCCCCCGTCCTCGTGACCGCACAGGTCGTCGCCGTGATCCTCGCGGGACAGCTGGTCTTCTCGATCATGGCGGCGTACGCGTTCGCCAAGCTGGAGTTCCGCGGGCGCGACGCGCTGTTCTGGGTCTATCTGGCCACGCTGATGATCCCGCAGGCCGTCACCGTCATCCCGCTGTACACGATGTTCACCAAGGCAGGCCTGGCAAACACGTTCTGGGCGCTGGTGCTGCCGTTCGTCTTCGGATCGCCGTACGCGGTGTTCCTGCTGCGCGAATACTTCCGTGGCGTGCCCGACGACATCATCGCCGCCGCGAAGATGGATGGGGCCGGCATGTGGCGCATCCTGTGGCTCATCGTCGTGCCGATGTCGCGGCCCATCATCGCCACGCTCACGATCATCACGATCGTGTCTCACTGGAATAACTTCATGTGGCCACTCATTATCACCACCGGCAGGGACTGGCAGACGGTGACCGTCGCGACCGCTGCGCTGCAGGGCCAGTACAACGCGAACTGGACCCTCGTCATGGCGGCCACGACCGTCGCCATGGCTCCCCTGCTGCTGGTGTTCTTGATTTTCCAACGCAACATCATCAGCTCGATCTCGTTGACGGGTTTCAAGTGATCCGCCACCGAGTCGTGTGACCCCCGGGGTCGACCGACCCCACGAACGAGGAGTGCTATGACTACAAACTTCAGCCGGCGCAGCGCCCTCGGCGCGCTCGCCGGGATCGCCGCCGCCGCGGTCAGCGTTACCGCGTGCTCGCCCGCCCAGCAGCAGGGCCAAAGCGGCGGCCAGGGCGGGTCGACCACCGTCACCGTCCGCGTGTGGGACGAACAGGTCGCCAAGGCGTACGAGCAGTCGTTCGCGGAGTTCTCCAAGAAGAACCCGGGCATCACGGTGAAGGTCACGACGGTCCCCTACTCGTCCTATTTCGACAAGCTGCGCACCGACATGTCGGGCGGGCAGGCCGACGACATCTTCATGATCAACGGCTCCTACATCGAGCCCTACATCAAGAACAACAACATCCTCGAGATCGGCGGCGAGTTCGCTCCGCTCAGGTCCGACTGGGTGCCGGCCGCGGTCGAGCAATACACCTACTCCGGCAAGCTGATGGGCGTCCCCCAGCTCACCGACGGCGGCATCGCGTTGTACTACAACAAGGAGCTGCTCGCCAAGGCCGGGCTGAAGCCCGAGGACATCTCCTCGCTGGTCTGGTCGCCCGATGGCAGCGGCGACACCCTCACCGCGACCGCGAAGAAGCTCACCGTCGACGCCGCCGGCAAGAGCGCCGACGATCCCGGGTTCGACGGCTCGAAGCCCGGCACGTGGGGCTACTCCGCGGCCCAGGACCTGCAGGGCATCTACTACAACTTCCTGGGCTCCAACGGCGGCGCGTTCCAGGACAAGGACAACAACTTCACCTTCGCCTCGCCGGAGGGCGTCCAGGCCTTCGAATACTTGGTGAAGCTGATCAACACCGACAAGGTGTCCCCCGACGCGGCCAACACCAACTCCGACGGCGACTTCACCCGCGACCAGTTCCTGCAGGGCAAGATCGCCATGTTCCAGTCGGGTGTCTACAACCTCAAGAACGTGGCCGACGGCGCGAAGTTCGAGTGGGGCATCGTCCCCATGCCCAAGGGCCCCAAGGGGGCCGTGTCGGTGGTCAACTCCGTGGTCGTGTGCGGCAACGCGGGCACCAAGAACAAGGACGCCACCCTGAAGGTGCTGCAGTGGCTCGGCTCGAAGGACGGAGCGTCGTTCATCGGCTCCACCGGCGCCGCGCTGCCGGCCGTCTCCAGCGCCCAGCCCGCGTTCCAGGAGTTCTGGAAGGGCAAGAACGTCGACCCGAGCCTGTTCGCCAAGGCCGGCCAGGGCCAGACCACGCGTCCGCCGGCCGGCCCGAACTACTCGGCCGCGTTCAAGGCGTGGAAGCCGACGTTCGACGAGATCTTCCTCGGCCGCACGCCGGTCGCCGAGGGCCTCAAGAAGGCCCAGGACGACGCCAACAAGGCGATGAAGGGCTGAGCCCCTCCCCCCACTGGTCGATCGACGCGACCCCGCCCCCCGGGCGGGGTCGCGTCGTCCGTGATCGCCCAGCTGCCGGCGGGCCCACGCCGTCAGGCGTGGTTGAGCACCACGTTGGCTTTTAGCATCTCCAACTTGCGCAATGGGCGCTCGCCCGAACCATCAGCTGCGCGACGTCGTGCGGGATGGGCACTCGGCAACGAAGTTCCTGGCGGCGACGGCTGCCATGACCATGGAAGAGCCCTGTCTTGTCGGTGCTCGCAGACTAGCGGGGGGACACGCACGCAGGCCGTCGGGTCCTTGCACCTTTGTGCGGGTCACGCCGCCGCATGAGAGGATGACGTGTCCTCCGCCCGCACACGATCGACTGGAAGCACCTTGGCACCGACCGTTCCCGCCGCCGGCACGACTGATCCCGCGATCATCCGGAACTTCTGCATCATCGCCCACATCGACCACGGCAAATCGACGCTGGCCGACCGGATGCTGCAGATCACGGGACTTGTCGACGACCGCACCATGCGCGCGCAATACCTCGACCGCATGGACATCGAGCGCGAGCGTGGCATCACGATCAAGTCGCAGGCCGTCCGCATGCCGTTCGAGGTCGACGGCCAGGCGTACGTGCTGAACATGATCGACACTCCCGGCCACGTGGACTTCACCTACGAGGTGTCCCGCTCGCTCGAGGCGTGCGAGGGCGCGATCCTGCTGGTCGACGCCGCGCAGGGAATCGAGGCCCAGACGCTGGCGAACCTCTACCTGGCGCTCGACGCCGACCTCCACATCATCCCGGTGCTCAACAAGATCGACCTGCCGTCGGCCAACCCGGAGAAGTACGCGGCCGAGCTCGCCGGCATCATCGGCTGCGATCCCGACGAGGTACTGAAGGTCTCGGCGAAGACCGGCGTCGGCGTCCAGGAGCTGCTGGAGGAGATCGTCAAGCAGGTGCCGGCGCCTGTCGGTGACGCCGACGCGCCGGCCCGCGCGCTGATCTTCGACTCCGTCTACGACACCTACCGCGGCGTGGTGACTTACGTGCGCGTGGTCGACGGCGAGCTGTCCCACCGCGAGAAGATCCTGATGATGTCGACCAAGGCCACCCACGAGGTGCTCGAGGTCGGCGTGATCTCGCCCGAGCCCATGAAGGTCGACCGGCTCGGTGTCGGCGAGACCGGCTATCTCATCACCGGCGTGAAGGAGGTCCGCCAGTCTCGCGTGGGCGACACGGTGACCTCGGCCGCCAAGCCGGCCTCGGAGATGCTGTCGGGCTACAAGCACCCCAACCCGATGGTCTACTCGGGCCTGTTCCCGATCGACGCGAACGACTTCACCGAGCTGCGCGAGGCGCTCGACAAGCTCCAGCTCAACGACGCGGCGCTCACCTACGAGCCCGAGACGTCGACGGCCCTGGGCTTCGGCTTCCGTGTCGGCTTCCTCGGCCTGCTCCACATGGAGATCGTCCGCGAGCGCCTGGAGCGCGAGTTCAATCTCGACCTCATCTCCACCGCGCCCAACGTCGTGTACCGCGTCGTGATGGAGGACGGCTCCGAGCACCGCGTGACCAACCCCTCGGAATACCCGACCGACGGCAAGATCGCCGAGGTCTTTGAGCCGATCGCCCGTGCGACGATTCTGGCGCCGAGCGAGTACATCGGCACGATCCTCGAGCTGTGCCAACAAAAGCGCGGCGTTCAGAAGGCGCTCGACTATCTGTCGGAGGACCGCGTCGAGATCCGCTACGAGCTGCCGCTCGCCGAGATCGTCTTCGACTTCTTCGACGCGCTGAAGTCCCGCACCAAGGGGTACGCCTCGCTCGAATACACCGAGGCAGGCGAGCAGGCCTCCGACCTGGTGAAGGTCGACATCCTGCTCCACGGCGACCCGGTGGACGCGTTCAGCTCCATCGTCCACAAGGACAAGGCCTACCAGTACGGCGTCGCCATGGCCGGCAAGCTGAAGGACCTCATCCCCCGCCAGCAGTTCGAGGTGCCGATCCAGGCCGCCATCGGCGCCCGCGTGATCGCCCGCGAGACCATCCGCGCCATCCGCAAGGACGTCCTCGCCAAGTGCTACGGCGGCGACATCAGCCGCAAGCGCAAGCTGCTCGAGAAGCAGAAGGAGGGTAAGAAGCGCATGAAGATGGTCGGACGCGTGGAGGTGCCCCAGGAGGCGTTCGTCGCCGCCCTGTCGACCGGCGAGGGCGGCGCCAAGGACAAGAAGGAAGACAAGAAGTGACGTCCCACGCCCGTCAGGGCTCGCCCGATCCCCTGATCATCATCGCCCACCGACTGGAGGCCGCGTACCTCCCCGATTACGCCGACGTGGTCATCACCGGCATCGGCATGAGTCGCGCCGCCGTCGCGACGACGCGCGCCATCATGGAACGCTGGCCCACCGCCGAGGAGCGCGCACGTGCCCACGTGGTCAACCTCGGCTCGGTCGGCTCGCTGAAGGACGGCCTGGCCGGCCTGCACCGCCCATCGCTGGTCATCAACCGCGATGTCGACGAGGAGCTCATGCTGGCCATGGACACTGATCCGGCCAACCGCATCGAGCTCGGCGGCGACGGCCCCGTGCTCGGCACCGGCGACTCCTTCGTCGCCGGTGGCGCCGCGCGCGACGAGCTGGCGAAGCGCTGCGACCTGGTCGACATGGAGGGCTATGCCATCGCGTACGCGTGCGGCGAGCTCGGCGTGAAGATGACGATGATCAAGCACGTCTCCGACTCCGCCGACGAGGGCGCCCTGGCCTGGGAGGACCTGGTCGACATCTCGGCGAAGGCGCTGGCCGAGGCGTACGCCGCGCTCTGAGGTTCACTGGCACTCACAGCCCGCCGACCCTTGGGAACGGGCCGATCGTGGGGACAATGGACGCATGACGACGAGCTCCCACACCACGTATGGCCTCGCCCCGCGCCGCCGCGCCTCCGTCGAGTCCCCCGGCGGCGCCTCGGTGTTCATGCTGGGCGTGGCCGCGGTGCTATGGGTGCTGGAGGCCGTCGACACGCTGATGTTCCACGCCCTCGACGCGTTCGGCATCCGATCGTGGTCGCCCGAGGGTCTGGTCGGCATCCTCTTCGCGCCGTTCCTCCACCTGGGGTGGGACCACCTGATCTCCAACACGCTGCCGCTGGTCGTGCTCGGCTTCGGGATCCTCGTGGGCGCCGGTGGCGTACGCCGCCTCGTGACGTCGACGTCGATCTCGGCGCTCACCTCGGGGCTGGCCGCGTGGATCGGCTCGATGCCGAACACGGTGACACTCGGCGCGTCGGGCGTGGTCTTCGGGTGGTTCACCTACTCGGTGATGCGTGGCTTCTGGGCGCGGGACTGGAAGTCGATCCTCGTGGCGGTCGTGGTGCTGGCGCTGTACGGCGGCATCATCTGGGGCGTGCTGCCGACCCAGGCCGGCGTCTCGTGGCAGGGACATCTGGGTGGCGCGATCGGTGGCGTGATCGCCGCATCGCTGCTCCACCGCCGCGAGAAGAGGCGCACTCCCGTCCGCGTCTGATCCCCTGCCCCGCCGGGGATCTGGCGCAGTGGCGTGCGATCTGATGAGATGAGCGCGACCACGAGCCGCCCACCCATCAAGGAGTTTCGCGAATGAGCGCAACGCGTGAGCACATCGAGCTGACCGAGAAGTACGCCGCCCACAACTACCACCCGCTGCCGGTGGTGCTGGCCTCGGGCGAGGGCGCCTGGGTCACCGATGTGGAGGGCCGTCGCTACCTCGACTGCCTGGCCGGCTACTCGGCCGTGAACTTCGGCCACTCGAACCCGCGCCTGGTCGAGCGGGCCCGCCAGCAGCTGGAGACGCTCACGCTCACCTCGCGCGCCTTCTATCAGGACCAGCTCGGCCCGTTCGCCCGTGACCTCGCCGAGCTCGTCGGCAAGGAGGTCGTCCTGCCGATGAACTCCGGCGCGGAGGCCGTCGAGACGGCGCTGAAGGTCGTGCGCCGCTGGGGCTACCAGAAGAAGGGCGTGGCCGAGGACCAGGCGAACATCGTCGTGATGGGCGGCAACTTCCACGGACGTACGACGACGATCATCTCGTTCTCCGACGACCACGTGGCCCACGACGACTACGGCCCCTACACCCCGGGCTTCCGTGCCGCGAAGTACGGTTACCTGGCGTCGGTGGAGCGGGTGGTCGACGAGAACACCGTCGCGGTGCTGCTGGAGCCGATCCAGGGCGAGGACGGCGTGGTGATCCCGCCGGAGGGCTTCCTGCGCGGCGTCCGCGAGATCTGCACGAAGAACGGCGTGCTGATGGTCGCCGACGAGATCCAGTCGGGTCTGGCGCGCACCGGCAAGTTGTTCGCGTGCGACCACGAGGAGGTCGTGCCCGACGTCTACATCATGGGCAAGGCGCTCGGCGGTGGCATCGTGCCCGTCTCGGCCATCGCCTGCGACCACGAGATCATGGACGTCATCACCCCCGGCTCGCACGGCTCCACGTTCGGCGGCAACCCACTGGCGTGCGCCGTCGGCCACGAGGTCGTGCAGATCCTGAAGTCGGGTGAGATGCAGGAACGGGCCGCCGTCTTGGGGCAGCGCTTGGCCGAGGGCTTGGAGAAGCTCATCGGCCGGGGCGTGCAGGCCGTACGCTGCCGCGGCCTGTGGGCCGGTGTCGACATCGATCCCGCGCGCATGAGCGGCCGAGACATGTCGGAGCGCCTTATGGCGCGTGGCGTGCTGGCGAAGGAGACCCACGGGTCGACGATCCGTCTCGCGCCGCCGATCGTGGCGACCGAGGAGGACATCGACCTGCTCGTGTCGACGTTCGCCGAGGCGCTGGAGGCATGACCCGCCAGCCGGGCGTACGCAAGATTTGGTACGCCCCGGCGCGCGCTGGTATCTTTGATCGTCGTGCCGCGCATCGGCGCGGAATAGAACTTACCTATCGACCTAGCAGAGGCTTGCCCAGTGGCGAACATCAAGTCCCAGATGAAGCGGATCAAGACGAACGAGAAGGCTCGTCAGCGCAACAAGGCTGTCAAGTCGCAGCTGAAGACCGCGACCCGTCGCTTCAAGGAGGCCGTCGAGGCCGGCGACGCCGCGAAGGCCAAGGAGGCCGGCCGCACCGCGACGCGTCTTCTCGACAAGGCCGTCTCGAAGGGCGTCATCCACAAGAACCAGGCCGCGAACAAGAAGTCGAAGATCGCGATGAAGGCTGCCAAGCTCTCCTGAGCCACAGCCCCCCTGCGCCCCGACCCCGTGGTCGGGGCGTTTTCATGTCCGGATCAACCGCGACGCAGGCGGGAGACGGTGAGGACGCAGCGTTCGAGCGCGAACTCGGCGTTGTCGGCCGCGCCCTTGATGTCGGCGTCGGCGGTGGCGACGACCTGCAGCGCGGCGGCGAGGCCGCTCTGGTCCCAGCCGCGCAGCTGTTGGCGCATGCCGCGGATCTTCCACGGGGGTACGCCGATGTCGCGGGCGAGGTCGTTGTCGCCCATGCCGGAGCGGTTGGTGGCGAGCTTGCCGAGGCCGCGCAGGCCGTTGGCCATGGCCGAGGTGATCAGCACGGGCGCGACGCCCGTCTCGAGGGCCCAGCGCAGGTGTTCGAGGGCCTTGACGGTGTTGCCGGCCAGCGCCTGGTCGGTGACGGCGAAGCTGGTGACCTCGGCACGGCCGCCGAAGTAGCGGCGGACGAGCTCGGGGCGGATCTCCTCGCCTTCGGAGTCGGCGACCAGCTGACTGACCGCGCCGGCGAGTGAGCGCAGGTCGTGGCCGACGGAGTCGATGAGCAGCTGGGTGGCCTCGGGGCTGATGCGACCCCGGTGACGGCGCACGTCGGCGGTGACGAATCCGGGCAGGTCGCGCGGCTTGAGCGGTGAGCAGTCGACGACCTCGGCCTTGGCCTTCTTGACCTTGTCGAGCAGGCCCTTGCCCTTCTGGCCTCCGCCGTGGACGAGGATGAGGGCGAGGTCGTCGAGCGGGTCCTTCGCGAGCGCGGCGACCTGGTCGTGGAGCTCGGAAGGCAGGTTGGCGAGGTCGCGGATGACCGCCACCGTCCGGGCGGTGAACAGCGAGCCACCGGTCATCGAGCCCAGCGTTCCGCCGTCGAGGCGGACGGCCTCGACGTCGTTGATCTCGACCGTCGGGTCTTCTTTCTTGGCCGCCGCGACGAGCTCGTCGACCGAGCGGTCGGCCAGGAGCGACTCGGGCCCGCTGACGAGGACCACACGGCCGAACGGTGAACGCTTCGGTGACATGAGCCCCAGTCTGCCAGCCCGCACCGCCACGTGTGGTCCTCCACGGGCCCGACTCATGCGGGAACGGCCGTCACCACGAGGTTGTCGCGATAGGCGCGCCGGCCGTCGGTGAGCACGACCGGGCCCGAGCACGTCACGAGCACCAGACGCTCGGGCCCGCTGCCCCGCAGCAGGTCCTGCGGGAGCTGGTCGGCACGGACGACCTCCAGCTTCTCGGCGTGCCAGCGCCGCGTACCCGTCGGCCCGGTGACCACCAGCGGATCACCCGGCGCGAGGGCGTGCAGCGACCACAGGGCGCCGCGCGTGTCACCGACGGCCACGTGCCCCGACATCAGCAGCACCCCGGGGCCGGGGCGCAGCCGGGCCTCCACCCCCCTGACACCGCTGCGGTGCACGCCGACAAGTGTGGGGTCGCGCGGCACCGCGTACTCCCCCTCCACGACCTCCGACGCCGTCAGACGCGCCGCGATCCCGAGCGAGGGCACGTGGAGCGTGGGAGGTCCGGCAGTGACAGTGGGCACTGGAATGCCCGCCGCGGGACGCGCCGACTGCCACGTGCGCGGTGGCGTGGGAGCCGACGATGCCGTCTCGGAGATGACCTCGCGGTCGTCGACGGGTGTCTGCGTCGGTCCAGGAACGGGTGTGACGGCCCCGGTCGGAGAACCCGACGACGTCGCAACGGCCGGCGGCGGACCCTCCGCGACACTCGGCGCCGCCGCCGGAACCGGGTCCGTGGGCGCCAGTGCACCCCTGATGCCGCCCACGAACGCCCAGACGACCGCCACCAGCACGACCAGGGCCACGGCCACGGGTACGCCGAGTCTTCTCATCACGACTCACCGCCCGGCACGCCGGAGCGGATCCGCAGCCGGGGAGCCTCCTTCGGCGCCTGCAGGCTCTCACGCGTCGCCTCGGGCTTCGGTTCGTCGGCAGGTGCAGGGCTCGTCGAGGTCGGTACAGGCGTCGGCGTCGGCGTGGGCGTCGGTGACGGAGTGGGCGTGGGCGTCGGAGACGGAGTGGGCGTGGGCGTCGGAGACGGAGTGGGCGTCGGCGTGGGCGTCGGAGACGGAGTGGGTGTCGGTGTCGGCGTGGGCGTCGGAGTCTCGGCAGGCTTCACGTCGATGACGGTCTCTGCCCGCAGCGCGGTGCGGGGCCCGGCGGACACCATGCGCTGGATGCGTGAGTCGCCGTGGTTGTCGGTCTCGAACCGGTCCGCGACGTGGAGGACCGGGCGGCGAGCGGGGACACCGAGCGCCGCGCTGATCCGCCTCTGTCCCGCGCCGGCGGCGATGTCTACGGTGGCGGTCCCCTTCTCGTCGGTCATCACCCGCTGCACCCGTTCGCCGATCGTCACCTCGACCTCACGGCGTCCTCCGCCCACGACCTGCACGACGACACGTCCAGGCGCGGTCGCCGTGGGGTGATGCTCCAGATTCAGGCGCAGGTCCAGGGCTCGGCCCCGCAGCTCGGCCTCCAGCTGGGCGTGGATGCGCGTGAGCTCGGCATGGCGGCCAACGGCTGCCTTCCACCGGTTCTCCATCCGGGTCTTCTGTGCCTGGTCGCCCACCGTGCGGAGCCGGATGGCATGGTCGACGGCGGCCGCGGTGCGGTCGTCGCGGACGTTGCGCCCGGCCCAGTCGACGAGCCAGGCCACCTCGGCCAACTCGTCGGCGCTGAACGGCGCGCCGGTGAGGTCGCTGCGGCCACCTCGATCCCCGAAGCCCGTCTGCTTGCGCAGGCCGTCGATGGGGGCGGTACGCCAGCCCGAGGCCCCGCGGGGGCCCAGCGAGTTGAGGTCGATGCACCAGACGGTCAGGCCGTCGAGGTGATACTGGCCGAGCTCTGCCAGACCACCCGGCGCCTCGACCCGCAGGCCGTGGGGGCCGAACCCGTCGATCGGGCGGGCGTGCGCGGGCCAGCGCCCGAGTGCTCCGAGTCCGATGACCAGGAGCAGGGTGAGGAGAGCGGCGATGCCGGTTCGACGTCTGTTCATGACTTTCCTTCAGTTCGACGTTGGGTGGTGAGGACGGGACGTTCAGGGGTTCCGCCGACGGCGACGGAGCCCTGTGTGTCGGTACGCAGGACCTGCATGCCGGCCTGGCCGACGAGGCGCAGTGCGGCAGCGGAAGGGTGGCCGTGGGGGTTGTCGGCGCCGACCCCGATGACCGCGACGCGAGCGTGCGTCGCCCGGACGAGCTCGGGGTCCTGGCGGGACGACCCGTGGTGGGCGACCTTCAGGACATGGGCGCGCAGGTCGGCACCGGACGCGACGACCGCCTTCTGGGCCGCTGGCTCGGCATCGCCCGTGAGTAGCACGCGGAGCCCCGAGACATCGGCGGTCGCGACGACGCTGGAGTCGTTCTCGGCTGAGCTCTCCCCTGTTGTGGCCGTCGGCCGTGGCGTCGACAGTGAGCCCGTCGGGCCGAGGGTCGCCCAGCGAACGGCGCCGACGGTGATCCGTTGGCCGGGTCGTGCCGTCAAAACTGCCGCGCCGTGCGCGGCCGCACGCGCACGCAGTCCCACCGCGGTTCCGGCGGGTGACTCAAGCGGGGAGACCAGCACGTGTCCCACAGCCACGCGTCCCCACACCGCGGACATGCCACCCACGTGGTCGGCGTGGAAGTGGGTCAGGACCAGCAGCGGGACCCGGCGTACGCCGAGCTCGGCGAGGCAGGCCGACAGCGCCCGCGGCTCGGGACCGGTGTCGACGAGAACAGCCTCGCCCTCCCCGGCCTTCAGGACCACGGCATCCCCCTGGCCGACGTCGCAGGCGACGACCTTCCAGTCGGGTGGCGGCCAGCCGGGCGTCATGGGCGCGCGGGAAAGGGCCACCACCATGGCGAGCCCACAGGCGAGCGCCAACCACCGGCGGGCCATGACCGAGCCCATCACCACCAGCAGGGCTCCCGAACCGACCGTCACAAGAGCCAGACCTGCTGCCCCGGCCGGCCAACTCCACGAGGCACCGGGCAGGGCTGCACCTGCGTGGGCCACCCACAGGATGCCTTGGGCGCACCAGCCGGCGAGCCAGCCGGTGAAGCTGGCGGCCGTGGGGCTCAGCACCGCGAGGGCGGCGGTCAGGAAGCCCAGGATGGTCGCGGGGCCGACCAGTGGTCCGGTGAGGGCGTTGGCCACGAGCCCGACGACCGACACCTCGCCGGAGATCGCGGTGACGACCGGCTGGGTGGCGAGCTGGGCGGCCAGCGGGACGGTGACGGCCTCCGCCACCGGCCGCGGCAACCACGTCATCCGATCACGCCAGGCACCGGAGACCGCGATGATCCCGCCGGAGGCGAGGACCGACAGGGCGAAGCCCACCGACCGAGCGAGCCACGGGTCGAGCAGCAGCAGCGCCATCATGGCGGCGCCCAGGTGACGCAGGCCCCTGCCCGATCCCGGCGTGCCACCGAGGGCGGCCAGCATGACGAGCCCCATCGCCGCGGCCCGCAGCACGCTCGGCTCGGTGCGGCACAAGAGGACGAAGACCAGCACGGTCGCCAGCCCGACCGCGGTGAGGGCACGGCCGCGTACGCCGACCCACCGCGCGGCGGCGAGGACCGCCGCCAGCATGATCGCGAGGTTCGCCCCCGACACCGCGGTGAGGTGGGACAGACCCGTGACCATGAAGTCCTGCCTCAGCTCGTCGCTCATGGCGGAGGTGTCCCCCACGACGAGCGAGGGGACGAGGGCGCGTGGCTCGTCGGCCGACCCCTCCATGGCCGCACGCAGGCCACTGCGCACGTGCTCGGCGGCCCGCAGGGGCCATGGTGGTGCCGCCAACGCCTGCGGCGCCCCCACGAGCGTCGCGAACGCCGCCCGGTGGTCACCCGGCTCGGTCGCACTGAGGCGCACGCTGGCACGCCAGATGGAGCCGACCTGCTGGCGGCGCAGCACCTCCAAGCGTTCCCCGGACGCCCGGACCACGACCGACGTGCGGGTCGCCCACCGCTCGCCGCGGCCGTCGAGCGCAACGACGGTGACCGGCAGCGTGACAGCGTCGCCGAATCGGCCGCTGCTGACCCGGGGGTCGCCGTCGACGCGGTAGTCGATGGTCACGACGGCCTGGACGCGCGCCAGCCCTGCCACGGGTGACTCGCGGACCTGGTGGGCGCGCAGTGCGCCCAGGGCACTGCACACGCACACGACGGCACCGACGGCCACGACCAGCAGGTTCCGCCGCCACGCCCCGGCCACGAGGGCTCCTGCTCCGGCGGCCAGGCCGAGCCCCTGAAGTGTGGTGCTGCCCGACGTGGCGAGCCACATCGCCACCCACGCGGAGACCGAGGCCATGACGAGACGCAGGTCGGGCCCAGCGGGCAGTTGTTCCCTCACACCGTCACCAGGGGTTCGAGCTCGGCGAACGACTTCGGGCCGATGCCCGGGACCTCTTGGAGCTCGGCTACCTTCGAGAACCGACCGTGTTCGGTCCGCCACGCGACGATCTTCTGGGCCGTCACCGGTCCGACGCCGGGCAACGCGTCGAGCTGGTCGACGGTGGCCGTGTTGAGGTTCAGCCTGGCCCCCTGGGCTGGCTTGCCATTGGGTGCGGCGCTGGTCGCTCCGGGAGCGCCCGACGGCGGGACGTTGCCGTCACCGCGCACCTCTCCCCCCGGTCGGCGCACGTCCCCGACGACGACCTGCTGGCCGTCGTCGAGGGCGGCGGCGAGGTTGAGCTCGCCCGGACGCGCCTGTGGGGTCAGTCCCCCTGCCGCGTCGATCGCGTCCTGCACCCGCGCGCCGGGCCGGAGGGTGACGACTCCGGGGCGGTTGACGGCGCCCGTGACGTGGACGCGCAGCGGGGTCGCCGATGGGGTCGGGCTCGCACTCGGGGCCGGCGCGGGTGCCTCGGCGACCTGCACAGCGGCGTGTTCGATGGGGATGGCGCGGGCGCGGGTCAGCGCGTACAGCCCCACCAGGGTGCCCAACACCAGCATGGCGGCGACGACCAGCAGGTGTTTGCGGGTGAATGCGTACGCGGGCCGGGGGTTCGTGCCGACCGCGGCGACGGGAGGGAGCTCACTGCGGACAAGGGTGGCGTCCGGGTCGTCGCAGTCCCTGCCGGCCAAGGGTGCTGGTTCGAGTTCGACGAGGGCACGACGCGGTGGGGTCTCGGCGAGCAGGGCGTCGAGCCGGGCGCGTACGTGGTCGGACACCACCGGTGTCTGTCGACCGCGCCGCGGGGGTGTCTCCAGTTCGAGGGCCATGCCCCCACATTGGGACGCGAATCGCCGATCTGGTCACCGCGTGCCCGGAGCTGTGGAGGGTTCTCCCCCGCAGGTGGATCCAGGCCTGTGGAGAAGTCAGCCTTCGGCGGCCGGTCGGTGGATCAGGCAGCCGCCCGGAGCGAACGTCCTCGGGCGGGGATGGCGGCGCGGCCGCTCGACAGCCGAGCCGATGGTTCTGCCACCGGTCGGGGTCCGAGCGTCCCTTCGATCTCCACGAGTTCCATCTGGTCCTGTTTGGGTGTGAGAAACCTTCAATTGGGCAGTATGAACGGTGTGACACGTCGCATCCTGACCATCCTGTTCGCCGTGCTGGCCGTCCTGGCTGCGATTCCGTCCACTGCGACGCTGACGCTGGGCCTGCTGCCACGCCTGCAGGGCCGGTCGACGCTGCTGGCGCAGGTGTCGGCGTTCCTCCACTACGGGCTGCTGGGCTGGCTGGTCACGTTCCTTCTGGCGCTGGCCGCGCTCACCGCTGCCCGGCACCGGTCGATGATGCTCCTGGTCGTGCCCGCGTTGGCCGGACTCGTGGTCCAGACGAGCTGGGTGGCGCCCTACTACGTGAACGACTCGGCGGTCTCGGACACGCTGCTGGGGGTGACGGTGGTCAACGTCGAGTTCGGTCACATGGGCGGGCCGGAGCTGGTGAAGGCCCTGAAGGGCAACGACGTGGTAATCGTCCTGGAGGCCACGCCCGAGACGCTGGCGGCGCTGACAAAGGCGGGGATGGACAGGGACTACCCGCACCGTGCGGGCAGGGGCGCCCCGGGCGTCCGCGGCACGGTCGTCTACAGCAGGTTGCCGGTGAAAGATCTGGGCATGGGCCCGACCCTGCTGGAGTCACGACTGGTGAGCGTCGAGACGCCTTCGGGCCCGATCCTGGTGGCGGGCGTCCATCCCGTGCCGCCGATCCGGTCGGCGGGTGAGTGGGCGGTGGACGCAGCCGCCCTGCACGGCTGGCTGGCGCCGCACCTCGACAAGAACCTCGTCATCGCCGGCGACTTCAACGCCATCGACCGTCACGCGACCATGCAGCCCTACTGGAAGGCGGGCTATCGCTCGTCGGCCGACCTCGCGGCCGGCGGGTTCCAGCGCACGTGGCCACGGGACGGCATGTCGTTCGTACGCTTCCCGCTGGTCGGCATCGACCACGTCCTGCTCTCCCCCCACCTGACGGCCCAGCGTCACCAGCTCGTACGCGTCAGCGACACCGACCACCTGGGTGTACGCACGGTCGTGGGCCGTTACCGGAAGGCCTGAGGGCAGGCGCGAGGAGGACTAGCTCGGCACGATCGACACCAGCTTCGGCGCGCGCACGATGACCTTGCGTACGTCACGGCCCTCGAGGGAGCGCTGGACGTTGGGGTCGGCGAGCGCGAGGGCGCTGAGCTCGTCGTCGGTGGCGTCGGGTGAGACCTGAAGCTTGGCCCGTACCTTGCCCTTGACCTGGACGACGCACTCGACGGACTCGGCGACGAGCAGGTCGGGGTCGGCGTCGGGCCAGACGGCGTTCGCGACGGACGGCTGGTGGCCGAGGGCCTCCCACATCTCCTCGGCGAGGTAGGGCGCGACGAGGGAGAGCATGACCGTCAGCGCCTCGCCGGCCTCGCGGACGGCGGGGTCGCCCGCGCCACAGCCGGTGTCGATGGCCTTGCGGGTGGCGTTGACCAGCTCCATGAGCTTGGCGACGACGACGTTGAAGCGGTAGGAGTCGAGAAGCTGGGTGACGTCGACGACGGTCTTGTGGGTGACGCGGCGCAGGGTGACGTCGCCGCCGCTGGCGTCGGTGCCGGGCTCGGAGGTGACGTCGGAGGCGACGCGGTAGGCGCGCTGGAGGAACTTCAGCGTGGAGCCGGGCGAGACGTCGGCCCAGTCGATGTCCTCCTCGGGCGGGCCGGCGAAGACGACAGTGGTGCGGATGGCATCGACGCCGTACTTGTCGATCTGGGCGCCGAGGTCGACGCCGTTGCCGAGCGACTTCGACATGGCCTTGCCTTGGTTGATGACCTGGCCCTGGTTGAGCAGGCGGCGCATGGGCTCGTCGAACTCGACCAGGCCCATGTCGTGGAGGACCTTGGTGAAAAAGCGCATGTACAGCAGGTGGAGGATGGCGTGCTCGACGCCGCCGACGTACTGGTCGACGGGCATCCAGCGGGCGACGTCGGCCGGGTCGAAGGGGCCCTGGTCGTGGCCGGGCGAGCAGTAGCGGAAGAAATACCACGACGAGTCGACGAACGTGTCCATGGTGTCGGTGTCGCGTTCGGCGGGGCCGCCGCACGTCGGGCAGGCGACCTCGCGCCATTCCTTGGCGTCGGGGCCGGCGAGCGGCGAGGTGCCCTTGGGTGCGAGCGCGGCGCCGCGCAGGTCGGGCAGCTCGACGGGGAGCTGGTCGTCGGGGACGGGGACCTCGCCGCACGTGCCACAGTGGATGATCGGGATGGGGCAGCCCCAGAAGCGCTGGCGCGACAGCAGCCAGTCGCGCAGACGGTAGTTCGTGGTGCCACGGCCGGTGCCGCGCTCGCCGAGGACTTCGATGATGCGGGAGACGCCCGCGACCTTGTCGGTGAGGCCGTCGAGGGGTCCGGAGTTCACGTATGCGCCGTCGCCGGCGGTCGCCACGCGGGACTCGGCCGGATCGGCGTCGCCGGTGTCGACGACCATGCGTACGGGCAGGTCGAACTCCGTGGCGAAGTCGAGGTCGCGCTGATCGTGGGCGGGGACGGCCATGACGGCGCCCGTGCCGTAGTCGGCGAGCACGTAGTCGGCCGCCCATACGGGCATCTTCTCGCCGGTGACGGGGTTGGTGGCGTGGACGCCGAGGAACACGCCGGACTTCTCGCGCTCGGTCGACTGGCGCTCGATCTCGGTGGCCTGCTTGGTCTTCTCGACGTACGCGTCGAACGCCTCGCGCTGGTCGTCGGAGCAGATCTCGGCGGCGAGCGGGGCGTCGGGGGCGACGACCATGAACGTCGCGCCGTAGAGGGTGTCGGGGCGCGTGGTGAATACGGTGACGGGTTCGTCGCGGCCGTCGATCACGAAGTCGACGTGGGCTCCCTCGGAGCGGCCGATCCAGTTGCGCTGCATGGCGAGGACACGGTCGGGCCAGGAGCCCTCCAGCTGTGCCATGTCGTCGAGCAGGCGGTCCGCGTACTCGGTGATCTTGAAGTACCACTGGTTGAGCTGGCGCTTGGTGACGGCGGCGCCGCAGCGCTCGCAGGCCCCTTGGACGACCTGCTCGTTGGCGAGCACGGTCTGATCGTTGGGGCACCAGTTGACGTACGAGTTCTTGCGATACGCCAGTCCGCGCTGGAAGAAGCGTGTGAAAAGCCACTGGGTCCAGCGATAGTACTCGGGGTCGGACGTGTGGAGGCGGCGGCTCCAGTCGAGCGACAGGCCGTAGCGCTTGAACGAGTTGGCCTGGGTGTCGATGTTGGCGTACGTCCACTCGGCGGGGTGGGCGTTGCGCTTGATGGCGGCGTTCTCGGCGGGCAGCCCGAAGGAGTCCCAGCCGATGGGGTGCATGACGTCGAAGCCGCGCAGGCGCCAGTAGCGGGCGACGACGTCGCCCATGACGAAGGCCTCGGCGTGGCCCATGTGGAGGTCGCCCGAGGGGTAGGGGAACATGTCGAGCACGTAGCGGCGCTCGCGCGAGCCGTCGTCGAGCGGTTCGAACGTCTTGTCGTCGTCCCAGAACTTCTGCCAGCGCTCCTGGGCGGCGGCGGCGTCGTAGGCGCGCGGCTCGCGCCCCTGCTCGGTGGGTGCCTGCTGGCTCACGTGTTCTCCCTGTCGCGGCTGCACCCCGGCGGTCGGACCGGGGCTCGATGCAGTCTAGCGAGATCCGCCACCGCAGCCCTTCGGTTCCCATGGCCGCTCCCCCGCCGCCCGCCGCCGGGACGCCTTCCGTGGCGCCATTTAGGTGAGGCGTACCTCTGTTTGGCTTGCCCAACCTTGCTGGAAACGGCTCTCAGAAGAGGAGATGGTGGTGTCATGACGACGCTGGAGGAACCCGTGACGGACATCGCTGCACACGCTGCGCAGGAGTCGGGTGGCGGGCTTGGCGCGAAGCTGAACTGGCTGCGTGCCGGTGCGCTGGGCGCGAACGACGGCATCATCTCCACCGCGGGCCTCGTGGTGGGAGTGGCCGGCGCGCAGGCCTCGAAGAGTGCGATCCTGGTGGCCGGGCTGGCGGGCCTGGTGGCGGGTGCACTGTCGATGGCCGGCGGCGAGTACATGTCGGTCTCGACCCAGAAGGACACCGAGCTGGCGGTGCTGGCCAAGGAGCGGCGCGAGCTGGCCGAGCAGCCCGAGGAGGAGCTCGCCGAGCTCACCGCGATCTATCGCGACAAGGGCCTGTCGGAGCAGGTGGCCCACGACGTCGCCGTCGAGCTGACCGCCCACGACGCGCTCGCGGCCCATGCGGAGGCCGAGCTCGGCATCTCGTCCACCGAGCACGCGAACGCGTGGCAGGCGGCCTGGGCGTCCATGGTCGCCTTCGCGCTTGGCGCGGTGCTGCCCCTGCTGGCGATGCTGCTCTCCCCCGCCGACATCCGCATGGCCGTCACCTGGGCGGCCGTGCTCGGCGCCCTCGCCCTCACCGGCGTCATCACCAGCCAGCTTGGCGGCGCCCATCCGCTGAGGCCGATCGTGCGCAACGTCGCCGTGGGCACGTTGACCATGGCGCTGACCTGGGGTGTCGGCCACCTGGTGGGCGTCAGCGTCTGATCGGTCGGCCCCGGTCGATCAGGAAGGCGTCGAGCTCGTCGCGGGTCGGCGGCTGGGGGCCCTGGCGCGTGCACACGAGCGCGGACGCGCCGATGCCACTGTCGAGCGCCGCCGCCAGGTCGGCCCCGTCGGCATACACGGCCAGGAACCCGGCCATGAACGTGTCCCCCGCCCCGACGGTGTCGACGACGTCCACGACGTGACCTGGCCGGCGTACACGCTCGCCACCCGTGCGGACGGCCTCGGCGCCGTCCGGCCCCAGCGTCACCACGGCGAGCGAGGCCCCGAAGCGTTCCGCCCAGGCGGCGAGCACATCGGCGGGGGTCCCCTCGTCGCCCGAGCCCTGCGCCAGGAACGCCACGTCGTCGTCGGACGCCTTGAGCACTCCGGCGAGGCCGCCAACGGTCTCGAGCCACGGCCGGATGGTGTCCCAGTAGCGCACGGGGTCGGGGATCACCGTCGGGCGCACGTTGATGTCCAGCGAGACCGGCACCGACTGGCCCGCTACCCAGTCCCGCAGCACGCCCGCAGCGGGTTCGACGACCGTCACCAACGACGCGACCTGCAGCCAGTCCCCCTCCCCCAGCGTGGGCAGTTCGTCCGGCGACCACCGGAAATTCGCCGTGTGGTCGAAGTGGAACGCGTACGACGCCTTCTGGTTCTCGTCGAGGCTGACGACCGCGAGCGAGGTGGGCTCGTCGGAGACGACGGCGAGGTCGAGGCCGACGTCGTTGGCGCGCAGGTGGGCCTGAAGCTGGCGGCCGAACCGGTCGGAAGACAAGCGTCCGCAGAACTGGACGTCCTCCCCCAGCCTGGCCAGCCCCACCGCGGTGTTCATCGGTCCGCCGGCCGACAAGGCCTCCCAAGTCGAGCGGAACGTCGACGCCCCCGCCGTGTCGGGCGCGTCCACCCGATCCAGGGGCGCCAGGTCGATCAGGGCCTCACCGCACACCACGAAACGCATGGGCCCACGCTATTCCACCCGTCGCCCGTCCGCCTCCCAGGCGACCTTCTCCATCTCGGCGCGCAGCGGCTCCCAGTGGTCGGGCGGCAGCGCCATGTCGCTGATGTCCTGGAGGATCTGCAGGAGCGAGAAGTCGGGGTTCATCGCCTCGGCCCGCTCGATGCAGACGTTGAGCAGCACGCCGTCGCCGCTGACCCAGGCGGCCAGCCCCGCGAGGCAAACGGGTGCGACGTCGAACGGCGGGGCGGAGGCGCGGGCGACCTGGGACCACAGGTCGACGTGCGTCTCGGCGTCGACCCGGCGTACGCGCAGCGTCGCCACGTCGCGGACGGTCGGCTGGGCCACCAGCATCGACAGCTCGGCGCACTCGTCATCGGTGAGTCGGCGCGGGGCCAGCAGGAACTCCTCGACGCGCAGGGCCAGGGCGTCGCGCGCCCGCGGGTCGTCAAGGTCGGCCACGCGGGCCGCGACGCGCTCGTAGGCCTCGTCGACGTCGTCGGCGCGGTCTCCCTCCGGGCCCGCGACCAGCCCGGCCAGCGCCTCCCGCGACGGCGCGACGCGCATGCCTGCGAGGACGGCGTCCGCGGCCGTACGCGTCGTCGACGGATCGAAGGCGATGCCGTCGGCGCACTCGCAGCCCGGCACCATGCACCAATATCGCGAGTCGCGGACGAGGAACGCCTCGGAGATCGACAGCTCGAGCGGCAACATCGAGGCGAACAGGTCGAGCAGGTCGTCGATGCCATCCCTCGACGCGGCGTAGACGGCGAGGATGACGGAGTCGGCACCCTGCCCGAGGGCGGCCGCGGCGACCTGGTCGGCGCGGAACAGGCAGTCGTCGAGGTCGACCCGCGCGGTGGCGACCACGCGCGTGCCGGACAGACCGAGGACGACGAGGCTCTCTGCGGGCTCGACGCCGACGATGTAGGGGATGAGGGACAGCAGCTCGGCGGGATCACCCGCGCGTACGACAGTGGGCTTCATGCCCGATCAGACTTACTCGCCGAGAACGCCGGTCCGGCACGTCGGCGGATCGCCGGTGGGATGGATTTCCCCTCGCAGTGTCGGCAACCCTGTGGATGGTTCAGCGCCGGGCGAGCAGCCCGTCGTAGATCTCCTCCCAGGTGTCCACGACCGGCCCCATGGCGTGCTCCTCGACCATCGAGCGGCTGACCCGGCCCATGCGTACGCGCAGCTCGGGATCGCGCAGCAGCGTCTCGAGGTGTCTGGTCAGCGCGGCCACGTCGGTGGGCTCGAAAAGGTAGCCGTTCTCGCCCACACGCACCAGATGGGGCAGCGCCATCGCATTGGCCGCGACGACCGGCGTGGCCGCCGACATGGCCTCCAGCGTCGCCAGGCTCTGGAGGTCGGCCACGCTCGGGATGCAGAAGACGTCGGCGCGACCGTAGGTCTCGCGCAGTTCCTCGTCGGAGATGAAGCCGCGAAACGTCACCCGGTCGGTGGCCCCAACGCGCTCGGAGAGCTGCTGCCAGGCATGGGCCATGGAACCGGTGCCGACGACCTCGCACGTGCCGGGCACGTCCTTCGGCAGGCGTGCCATCGCCTCGATGAGCTCGCCGACGCGCTTCTCGGGGTCGAGACGGCCCACGAACAACACCATCGGCACCGCGGCGTGGACCGCCGACCGCGCGGCCCTCTCGTAGGGGGTGATGTCGACGCCATTCGACACGGGTCGGGCCTCCAGACCCGTCGCCTCGGTGAGAAGGTCGACCGCCTTCTGGGTCGGCGACGTGACGACGTCGGCGAAACGGAAGATGCGCCACACGTCGAGCCACAGGATCTTCGCGCCCACCGGGCGCAGCGGCTTCGGCACGGGCACGTGGTCCCAGAAGTTCGACGGCACGAGGTGGTTGGACGCCACGACCGGGATGCCACGCTTCTTCGCGGCCACGACCACGCGTCCGGCGAGCAGGAAGTGGTCCTGCACGTGGACGATGTCGGGCTTGATCTCGTCGACCATCCGGCCGGCGGCCAGGTCGGTGAAGCCGGGGATGCACAGCGGGAACGTCTTGTAGGTCGGCCACGCCACCGAGCGCACGCGGTGGAGGGTGACGCCCTCGTCGTCCTCGACGCCGGGCGGCCCGTCGAACGAGGGGCCCGCGATGTGGACCTCGTGTCCGCGGGCGAGCAGCGCGTGGGCCAGTCGACGGGTCGTCTGTGCCGCACCGTTCACCGTGGGCGGGTAGGTGTCCGTCCCGATCAGGATCCGCATCGTTCTCTCTCGTTCGACTACATGTCTGCAGTATCACCGGCCGGCCGCAGCACGGGTAGCCCGCGCGTACGCCTCGGCCAGCCCGGTCACGAACGCGTCGCGACCGAAGATCGTACGCGCCGTCAGCGCCCGGCGGGACGCGTCTACGACCGGCGCCGGGTCGCACGCCAGCTCGACCAGGCGGTCTCGGAGCACCGTATCGTCGCCGAAGGCCGGGATGCCCGCCGCGTCGAGGCCCTCCGTGAGGCGCTCGTCACAGTAGACGACGCCGCGGCAGCCCATGACCGACTCGGCCACGGTCATCGGCTGGTTGTCCCAGCCGACCGAGCTGAGCGCCGTGACGTGGCTGCGGGCGATCCAGCCGGGGATCTCGTCGTGGGCCACACGACCGTGGAACGTCAACCCCTCCCCCGCCCCGAGCGCGACCGCCTCGGCATGTTGGGGACCGGTGCCGACCAGGTCGACCCGAAGGCGCTCCGGGCCGACCTCGTCGACGGCGGCGCGTGCGGCGGCGACGAACGGCAGGATCCGCTTCTCGGCGGCGAACCGCCCCGTCCACAGCACGCGCAGGGGGCCGTGGACCGCATCCAGCGGGCGGGCGTCCGGCGCGTCGGGCACGGTGTTCGGCACGACCGTCACCGGTGCAGACCCCGCCCTCTCGAGCATCCGGGCCTGGTGAGCTGACGGCGACACGACCTGGTCGACGGCCCGCGCCGTGGCCAGCGTGACGTTGCGCAGGACCGAGTCGCCGGCGCGGTCGGCCAGCGGTTCGCGCAGCAGCTTGCGGCCCGTGATCAGCGGTGACAGGAACGGTGCGAGGGCTCGGATCGGGAGCTGTTGCTCCCGGGTGCCCTGCCAGAAGAAGGTGTGGACGGTGGCCACAACGGGCAGGCCCAGCCCGCGGGCGGCCGCGACCGCGGCACTGGCGAGGCCGAACTCGGAGTGGACGTGGACCATCCCGATGCGGTGGCGGGTGAACGCGGCCGCGAGCCGCTCACGGAGCCGAGGGGTGTTCAGCAGCAGCGAGAAGCCCAGCGCGGGTACGCGTACCCACGGCCGCAGACCCATGACTTGGACCCCGCGGCCGCCCAGCGCCATCAGGCGGTCGGCGACCGGCGAGACGGCCAGCACGTCGGTGTGGTCGGCCAGTGCGAGGGCCTGCGCATGGTAGGCGTTTTCGGCCCCGCCGAGGGTGGCGAGGCTGTAGTCGCTGACGAGCGCGGTCCGCGGCAGGCGTACGTCGCTCAGGCCGGTTCCTCCGCCTCGGCCGCCGCGCGGAGCTCGAGCTGTCGACGGCGGACCTCGGGATGGTATTTCGACAGGACCACCGCACCGGCCACGGCCAAGACGGCGGCGGCGATCATCAGCGCGTACGCCCAGACCGGGATGTGAGCACCCTCGCCGAGGACGATGATGCCGAAGAGGACGGCGACGACCGGGTCGACCGTGGTCAGGGTCGCCACGACGATCTCGGCATGGCCCACGGCGTGTGCCTGCTGGATGAACCAGCCTCCCACCGCGTACGTGGTCAGGATGCCGAGGATCGGCACTAGGACGTTCGGCGACGTCATCGAGTGGCCGAGGTCGAGGTATTTGAACATCGTCTTCATCAGAGCGGACGCGAGGCCGTAGAGGATCGCGCCCGATCCGGCGAGAGCGACGCAGCGGAACGTCGGCGGCGTCAGGCGGGAGGCCAGCCCGATGACGAGGCCCACGACGAACAGGCCGATCGCCGAGCCGATGATGAGGGGCTCGTTGAGGTGGGACTCGTCCTTGGCGTAGGTGGCGGCGAGCACGGTGAATGCGACGATGCCGACGACCGTCATGACGACGCCGGTCCACACGCCGGAGTTGTTGCGGTAGCCGTAGATGCGGCTCGACAGCAGCACCGACCAGACGACGGCGAGGATGCCTACCGGCTGGATCACCGTCACCGGCGCCATGTTCAGGGCCACGAGGTGGAGGGCAGCGCCGAGACCGATCAGGGCGGTCGAACCCAGCCAGCGCAGGTTGGTGAGCAGGGCCAGGAATTGTTCGACCGACATGGCGTCGTCGGTGCGCTCACCGTCGCCACCCTTGACCTTGCCGACGGCGGCGAACTGGCCGACCGCGCCACCTGCGAAGCAGAACGAGGCGATCAGGACCAGCCCGATGGCCAACGGGATGTTGACGTCCACGAAACTCCCTCCAGGCAGCAGGTTCCTGCGCCTCGGGGGAGTCTAGCGAAGCACACGTTCGCTTCAGGGAGGCGACGACGCGTGCCCCGACGCGGATCAGCGGTGGACGATGACCTTGTCACCCACGCTGACCTGATTGAACAGCGACGCCATGCCACCCTTGTCGCGCACGTTCACGCAACCGTGCGAGCCACCGGAGTAGCCGCGCGCCGCGAAGTCGGGCGAGTAGTGAACGGCCTGGCCGCCGGAGAAGAACAGCGCGTACGGCATGGGCGTGTGGTAGATGTTCGACACGTGGTCGCGCGACTTCCACTGCACGCGGAAGGAGCCCTCACGCGTCGGGAGCTCCTTGGTGCCGAAGCGGACCGCGAACGTCGACTTCACCTGGCCGTCGACGACCCACTTCATGGTGTTGGTCTTCTTCGAGATGCACAGCGCGCGACCCGTCATGCAGCGCGGGTCGAGGCCGGCGGCCGACCGGCCACCCTCGGACTTTTCAGCGGGCTTGTCGGTCTTCGGCGCCTCGAGGCCGAGCTCGACCTTGGTGGGCGTACGCGTCATCGACTGGAGGGTCGTGAGCGTGCCGCGGTCGACGACGCCGTTGGAGGTCAGGCCGCGCTTGGACTGGAAGCCCGCGACCGCGCTGGAGGTCGTGCTGCCGTAGTAGCCGGTCACGTTGCCCGAGAACCAGCCGAGCTGGGCCAGACGGGCCTGGAGGTCACGGACCTCGTCGCCGGAGGCACCCTTCGACATCACCGCGGGGCCGGGCGCGGGCGCGCCGGCCTTCGTCGGGGCAGCGGTGGCCTTCGGCTTCGCCGGCAGCGTGCTCCTCTTCGACGGGGTCGCCCGGGGCGTCGGCTGCTGGGTGGGCTCGCTCGACGGCTGGGCCGCCGGCGTGGGCGCCGGGGACTCGGCGGCCGGGGCCTCGGGGGCCGGGGCCTCGGGGGTCGGCTCGGCCGTCGGCGTCGGCAGGTCGATGGGCACGTCGACCGGCTGGGCTTCCGGCGTCTCCCACGGCACGGTGGGCACCGCCTGCGTCGACGCGTTGGCGCACCCCGCCATGGCGAGCACGGTGCTGGCGAGCGAGGCGGCGAGGAGACGGCGGGGCGCGACCATGGGGCGATCCTTGGGTCCGAGGACAAACGACGCCCTGATCGTAACCATGAGCAGGCCCCAGCTCGCAGAGTAAAACGCCTCCGCGACCAGATCGTGACCCACACACGCCACACCCGTCACCCCTCCGCCGCGCGCTGGGCGTCGTCGGCCTGATGATCTTTGGGTCGATCTCCATGGGCCCGGCGATCTTCGCGTTCACGATCCTGGGCTGCTCGCCCACGGCCTACACCGTGGCAGTGTTCACCCGCCAGTCGTGCCAGGGACAGGTGACAGGGCCCGCAGGAGGTCGATCAGACGACGGCGCAGCGGCCGCGCGCGATTGCTGAGCTCCCTCTGCCGGAGGGCGTACTCGGCGCGGCCCTCCGCGGTCTCCACCGGCACGGCCGTGTGGCCCAGCGAAGACACGTCGTACGCCGAGGAACGCATGTCGAGCAGCCGGATCTCACGCGCCAGCTCGAAGCAGTCAACGACGAGCTCACCCGGCACCAGGGGCGCGAGCTTGTAGGCGGCCCGATACAGGTCCATGCCCACGTGCAGGCAGCCCGGCTGGTCGAGCTCGACCTGGGTCGCGCGCGTCGGCGCGTACGCGTTGGCGGGGACGGCCTGCGGGGTGAAGAAGCGGTACGCGTCGTAGTGCGTGCAGCGCAGGCCGCGCTCGGCGACGATCTCGGCGGTCCGCTCGGGCGAGAACCGCAGGCCGAGCTGGGGGTGGCGGGTCTCCTCCGGCCGGAGCCCGAGCACCATGGCCCACTCGTGCATGCCGAAGCAGCTGAACGAAGGCGTACGGGTGTCGATGGCCTCCAGCAGCGCCCTCGTGGCCCGGACGGTGCCACCGCGACGCTCGAGGACCGCCGGGGTGTCGACGATCAGGCCCTCGTCGGTGCGGACGAAGTCGCGCGGTTCCCCCAGCTCGTCGCTGTCGGCGAGCACCACGCCGTGGCCGGGTGACCAGCGCCGGAGGTGGGCGGGTCGGTGCGAGTAGTACTCGAACAGGAAGTCGTCGATGGGGTGCTTCTCGCCGCGCGCGGCGCGCTCGCGGTGGCCGGCGACCAGGGCGTCGACGCGGGCCTCGTGGGCGTCACGGCGCGCGCGCCATGTGGGGCCGTCGAGGATGAGCACCGAACAATCCTAAAGGTGCGTGGACGTGACAGATCGTCCCCTCCTGCCCGCGAGGTTGGCCGTCGGCGAGCGGGAGAGGACATCAGTGCCGATGGGGTGTCAGGACGTCTTCATGCCCTGGCCGCCCTCGCCCAGCAGGTGGGCGACGGCCTTCGGCTGACGGTCACGGGTGAACGCGCCCTTCTCGTTGCCTCGTCGGCTAAGCCGGTGACGACGGCGACGCGCGCGGCCGGGACGGACGACAGCCAGACGCTGCGGTGGAGGCCGGAGCAGTTGTGGGTCGTGCCAGTACTCCAGTTTCCCGCCGCTGGGGGGGTGTCCTCGACCACCCCCGGTGGGACCGTCTGGAACGACAGGGTGTTGTTGACGCACGCGGTCAGCTGCGGGCGGTTCTGCTGCGTTCACGCAGCCAGGAACTCCTCGGACGGCCAGCCCGCCGTGACCCGGACGAGGCCGCCGGGCTCGACGAGCCGGGCCGCCACGCCGAGGGCCTCGAGCCAGGCGGGCGCATCCGCGCCACGCACCAAGGCGGCCTCGGCGAGACCGCGTGCCTCGGCGGCGGTCTCGGCCGCCACGGAGACGGTCGCCCAGGCGGGTGGCCGGGGCACGAGCGCACGGGGGTCGGCGAGCCGCGCAGCGGCCCGGGTCGACGTGCGCCAGCTCGTCCTACGTGTCGACGCGGTCGCGATGGCGCCCGTCCCGACGAGCGTCACCTGGCAACCGGGGTCGGCAACGACATCGCGTACGCGGACCTGCCAGCCGCCGTCGGGGGCCTCCCCAGCCGTCGCGACGTGGCCGCCGACGTTCACCAGAACCCCGCAGCCCAGCTCGGCCGTCGTGCGCCGGGCAGCATGGTCCGCCGCCGTGGCGCGCGCGTGGGCGCCCAGGTCCAGGGCGACGCCGGCGGGCACGACCAGCACGTCGCCGCGCAACGCGATCCGCATCCATCCCGGGTTGGTCCCCACGACACGTACGCGGGTGGTCCCCACGGTCTCGTCGCTCAGGTCGACCAAGCCCCGGTCGGGGCCGTACGCGGGGGCCGCCGGCGAGGCGAGACCCCCGGTCCGCGCCGCGAGCTGGAGTGCACCGACCATGAGTTTGCGCAGCGTCTCCGAGACCTGTACGCCCTCGGGCAGGCGCGTCGCGATGCGACGCACCTCGGCGTCGGGATGATCACCTGCCACTCGATCCAGGTCGGCGACGACCGCGCCGACGACGGACGTGGCCGCCAGCAGGCGCGCCTCGTCGGTGACCCAGACGGTGACGGGCATGGAGCCCTCGTGCCAGGTGGCCGAACTCGTCATGTCAGGCCTCCAGAGTGTCGACGTGCGCATCGGAGTCGGCCGCACGGAGCACGATCGGCCCCGATGTGGTCGAGTCCGGGACCGGCTGGCCGCTGGGGTCCTGGCCCTGCTGGCCGGGAGCGCTTGGCATGCCCTCGGGACCGCTCTGGCCGGCCTGTCCCCCCTGACCGTTCTGCCCGTTCTGACCGCCCTGGCCGGGCATGCCACCACGTCCCGTCCCGCCGTGGCGTCCACCGTCCGTACCGGGGCGCCCTCCCGGGCCGCCCATGCGTCCGCTCTGGGTCTGCACGGGGGTCTCGGGGGCGGTGACGGCGCTGGCCACGGCCGTCCCTCCGGCCCCTACGATGGCCGCGCCGACGGCGACGGTCACGGCGGTGGCCACTCCCCGGCCGCGCCGCTTCGCCGAGGGGTGTGGCCCGCCCGGCCGTTCGCCGGGGGTGGGCTCGTACGCGTGGTCCATGTCCGCTCCTTCGGATCGCTGCTCGATGACCACGACGCTAGAAACGGGGGCTGTGCAGGGCCTGTGCGTGCCCTCAGGGACAGATGTCAGTCGCTCAGAAGGCGGCCGGCAGGGTGCCCGCGACCCACAGCCACCGGTGGACGTGGTGGCACAGCACCAGGTCGGCGAGCTCGCCGACGAGGATGTCGCCGCGGTCGGCGAGGCCCGCCGGTGGGCGGCCTCGAGCGTCGTCGGGAACTGGGCGGCCCCGGCCCCTCGCTCGACGAGCTCGTCGATCGCGTCGGCGGTGTCGGGGTCGTGGCCCATCAGGCGGACCCGCCCGGCATTCGCCAGGTACGCAGCATCGCGTCCCCTGCTCCTTGAGCACGTCGAGCCTGACGCGATGGTCCACGCCGAGGGCGCGTACGCCGACACCTGCCGGGTGAGCTCGAGCGCGGCCCCGGGCTCGCGTACGACACCGCGGGCGCGCTTGAGTACCGTGGCGCTCGGGGCCGTGAGGATCGTCCAAAAGGTTGAGATTCAGTTCAATACTGTGCGCGATGCCGCACGGGGACTTCCATGTGAAGTTGATGGCATGACAATCTCTCGTGCGCGTAGACCCCTGTCCGACCGGCTGACCTCGCGCGGTGGCGCGTGGATCTCGATCGGCCTGGTTCTGTTGGTCATGGTTGGTTTGTTCGGCGTATTCGGGTCAGCGAAAGCGCCGGCACGCAACGCTCAGGCGCCTGCTCGTGCCGAGTCCACGCGCACGAGCGAGTTGATGGCCAAGTTCCCGAATGCGCACCGCCAGTCCGTGCTCGTCGTCGCATCCCGGGATGACGGAGCGAAGCTCTCGGAGGGCGAGATCGAGAAACTTGGGGATCGCCTCCCGATGCTCGACTCCCACTCCGATGCAGACGCAAAGTCGACCGGGCCGGTGGTGAGCGATGACGGAAAGGCCGCAGTCCTGATCACACCGATCAAGGTCGGTGAGACGAACTCGGATACGGCGGCGGTGATCAAGGAACTGCGCACGGATATCGCGGGCCAAACGCCGACGGGGATGTCGCTGCTGGTGACCGGCGGGCCGGCGTTCGGCGCGGAGTTGAGTCCCCGATAGTGGTGTAGCGCGGTCGCTGTCCTCGTCCCGGTAGTGGACGTGGGTGCGGC